>CAZDHN010000089.1:0-13554 GCA_964505115.1 uncultured Planctomycetaceae bacterium | reverse complement strand
CCCCGGGTTTCGGCGATGCTAGCGTCTAATCAATGGCGGTCAAAAAATCACTGGGCTTGCCCCGGTGGCTTGTTGGTTTGGAAACTACAACGGCCAGCCCCCGCGATCCTCCTTCTTTCCCGCCCTCTTCGCCGTAGGCGAAGAGGGCGGGAAAGAAGGAAAGGAAGAAATATGTGGCCCGTCGATTAGTTGCCAAACCAACAAGCCACCGGCACGGGGCCGGTGGGGAAAAAGCCGGTTTAATTCCTGCTCCGATCCTAAGTACCGCGACGAATCGGCCAGGAACGCCCAGTATAGCCGGTTTGGGCCGAAACGGCCACTGACAAGGGCCGCCGGAAAAGAAGTGGTGCCCGCTACCGCCCGCTCATCGCCGGGGGCCGGATCGCCTGGAAACGCTCTTCGGGCAGGATGACGGAGGTGACTCTCAGGCCGAACTTATCGCCCACCTTGACGGCCTCCCCCAGCGCGATCGGTTGGTCGCCCACGCCCAGTTCGAGCATCTCTTCGCACGACTTGTCGAACTGGATCATTGAACCCGGGCCCAGTTCCACAATCTCGGCAAGCTTCTGCCGCTTCTGGGCCAGCGTAACGACCACGGGCATCTTGACCCGCAAGAGACTCCGGGTGTGGGCTGGTAGATCCTCGACGGAAATGCCGGGATGCCGAGCACGCGGCTGACTTTCGGGTAGCGGATTCGGTATCGCCGGGTCGGGTATCGATTGGACCGGCGGCTCGGGGGCCTGCTCGATGGCCGCCGCTTCGGGCTCCGGTTCGGCGGGCTCCGCCACCGATATGCCGGCCGGTTTGAGGGCAGGCCAGATCAGGTGGGCAACACCCTGCTTGTCCGACTGCGACAACTCAAGCGGCACACTGGCCGATTCATCCGACAACTCCGCTCGGGCCAACAGATCGGCCAGATCGTCCAGCCAGACGGCCTTGTAGTCGTCGGGCATGAACTCCTCGGGCAGGAGAATCATGCCCAACTCTTGCGCCAAAGTTGTCAGCTTACTCGTGCCCGTCGCGTCCGGATCGGCACACCAGGAAGGCACTAACTGGCTGCTTTCGGGCACTACCAACAGAGCGGCGGAGGGCCCTACGGCAAGCACGACGACCAGTCCGGGACCGGTGAGCTGCTTGGAAAGCTCCTGCGAATCTGGCGTGCCGGGCTCGCCGACGGCGAGTTTTAGCCCTTCGGCGTCCAGGGCGCGCGCCAACGCCTCGGCCGCCTCGTCGGCGCCCGTCTTGCAGATTTCGACCACTTGATCGACGATTTCCGCGGTAAATTCGGCCATACGGGTCTCGTGGGGGGCATAACACACGAGTCGTCCGTTGCGCATTCCGCCCAACGGCCAGCCCTAATCGGCTGCTTTGGAATATCGGGAAATTCGCCCGCAAACTTTGCCTAAACCGCGTAATTGCCACAAAGAAACGGCTATTTTGCCCATATAAAGCCGCGACCGTTGGTCGCGCACGGGGCAAAAAACACGCGGTTCTCCGGAATTCCAGCGCGACCAGCGGTCGCGGCTTTATATCCGTCTACTCGGCGTCTTCTTCCGGTGGGCTTTCGAGCGGTTCGATGTCTTCGGCCGGGCCGAGGAACTCGACAGTGCCCGGCAGTTCATCGGCCGAAAGGGGCGGGCCGGCGATTCCGCTGGCCAGCCGACGCCCGGCGGTGGTCGGCTCGCCCAGTCCCAGCGGCATGGGCTGGGTATCGGAGGCATCTTGGCGGTGCATGTGCAGAGTTCGGGTGGGGAAGGCGAAGGCCACGCCCAGCCCGTCGGCCAGTTTCATGATGTCGAGAAACAGCCGATGCCGCTCGCGCAGTTCGACGGCCCAATCGGGACACTCGATGAAGCAATACAGCAGCACGCCCAACGAGCTTTCGCCGAACTGGTTGAAGTAGACGTGGTAGTAGTCCTTCCGCGTGTAGGGGTGGCGGCGAATCAGTTCGCGAATCCCCTCGCAGAAAGCCTCGATTTGGTCGGGCGAGGTGTCGTATTGGAGCCCCAGCATGCTCTTGATTCGCCGGTAGCGGCGGCGGCCCATGTTGTCGACCACGGTCGTGGTCAGCAGGCTGTTGGGTATCGTGATCAGCGAGTTGTAGAAGGTTCGCACTCGCGTGCTTCTCATGCCGACCGCCTCGACGGTTCCTTCGATGGTGTCGGTCTTTATCCAATCGCCGATTTCGAAGGGCCGGTCGACCAGCACGGTTACCGAGCCGAAGAGGTTCCCCAGCGTATCCTTGGCGGCGAATGCCAATGCCAGACCGCCGATTCCCAGGCCGCCCAGTAGCCCCTTGATCGGCAGACGCATCATTTCGGCCAGCATCAGCAGGCCGATACAGGCCGCCACTATCTTCAGTGTTCGCGAGATCAGCGGGATGAGCAGATCATCGAATCGGGTATCGGTTCCCTCGGCCTTGCGAAGCAGATAGTTGCTCAAGAGATCGATCAGCCGGAAGGCGGTCCAGATGGCGGCGACTATCGTGAACAGACGGACTGCCACCAGCAGAAACTCGAGCACTTGCGGGGGCAACCCGATCAGGGTCATTCCGCCGTACCAGGTCAGGGCCATCGCCAGCAAGCCGACCGGCTTCCAGATCTCTCGTTCCACCTTGAGATCAAGATCCATTCGGGCGAGCCTGATCCAGCCGCGTACAAGTCGATCGAGGAGGAAGCGGACGAGCCGGTCGACCACCAAGCCCAGAAAAACCACCACCGCCAAACATATCCACTGGTAATGCGGCAAGAGGAACCCGGTTTGGCCCAGCCAATCGGGCAGCCCGTCGGGCAACTCGATTTCGGCGGCGGCGTCCGGCTCGGGCTTTGCGACGGATTCTTGTGCCGAGGCGAACTGGCCGGCGGCAACGGCGGTTGTCAACAGAACCAACAGAAGCGTGAAGCGGATGCGTGTCATTATTCCGGCCGTTTGGCGGCTTTGGGGTTCATTCTTTCCGGCAGATCTTCTTTTTTAAGCAGTGGGCTGTTCTTGTAGGGGTTGTAGAGCGGATCGCCCACCAGAACCATCACCCAGGAGTTGAACGGCTTGGTGCGATAATAGGTTTCGACCAATGTGTGGCGGCCGGTCAGGAGCAGGGGAAAGAAGTCGTCGGGCAAGGGGAAGGCCGACAGGTACGGCTCGTAAACCGGTCCCAGCGTGGCACAGACACCGTCTTCCAGCATGGCGTTGCACCAGACCTTCGCGCCCGGCTTGCGAAGCACGCTCGCCTCGCTGCTGGCCAGATGGTAGCCGACCGAGCCCGGTTTCCAGTCGAAGGCGTCGACGTACTTGGCCAGCGAATACCAGCCGCAGTAGAGGGCCGTGTCGGGACACTCACCCGCCTGGAATAGTTTGGCCTCGTCGTTGAGCGTCACGGCCAGCTTGGTATCTTTCTTGAGCCGCTCGGCCAGGTCGCGAAGCGATTGATCGTATTGGCCGTACGAACCCGGCTTGTCCCGGTCGGAGTCCGATTTCATTCCCCGGGCGTCGAGGTAGACTTTTCCGGCAAGACCCGTCTTCTCGACGGCCACTGCCTGGTCGACCAGCCCCATGGCCAGTTCGATGGTCGGGGCGGCCAGCCGCGAGACCATCATCGTGGGCCGCTTGAAGGGAACGGCGTCGTAGCGATAGTGCAGCGGGTTGGGCTGCCAACGAAACAGCGGATAGTCGGGCCACCAGATCAACGACAGCTCGCTGTCGAAACTCGAATAGGTCTCGTTCTTGCGGAGTAACTCCGACTGCTGATCGATCCATTGCGTGGCGCCGACCAAACCGCTGGTCGATTGAATCAGGTTGAGCATCTGTACATCTCGGGTTGCGCTGTCGGGCAGGGCGCTTAGGGCTTGGATTCCCTGCTGGGTGCCTTGGAGTCGGCCTTGAAGCAGCGCCAGCCGGTTGGCCTGCTCGGGCGACATCTGCCGTGCCTTGACTCGCTCGGCCGCCATCCGCAGAAGCGCGCGGCTGCCGCCGGCCGCCAGGAAGAGCCGTTCGAAAATTACGCCGGCTTTCTTCTTCTCGTCCTCCGACTGGATGGCTTGAACCCGTTGTTGAGCCGCCTTCAGGGCCGTATCGAGTTTCCGCGAGATCTCTTCGAGCGAAATATCGGCTGCCAACGGTTCGGTGGGCGACAGTTCTTTCGACTCTTTCGACGTTCCCAAGGTGCCAAGCATGTCGACTAACTTGCCAAGCTGGTCCACCCGATTGGCGCGAGTTTCGCCCAGTGCCTCCTTCCTGGTCACCACGCCGAGCGAGTCGGCCGCGCGGCGGTCGATCTTCAGCGGCACGTCCCAGCAGGTAACCAGGCAGCGGATCTTCTCGCGACGGTTACCCTGCGTGAGCCAGGCGTGAATGGTCGGTCGGACGTCCGTCGCCCAGTCCGCCCGACTGAGAACCTGGGCCGGCTCTCCGTCCAACAGGAGGATTTGAGATTTCGGTATCCCTCGGGCCGCGGCGTAATGCTCGGCCAGCCTGACTGACTGGCGACTGTTGGCCATGGCCACGATACCCACCCCATCGGAAGTAAGTTCCGCCCGGGCTGTCATCGCGGCCGACAAGGTGAACACGCAGATTAAAAGCCAACGCATGGGTTTTCTCCGGTCGATTGGAACCTGTTATGGGCAGATCAAAAACACCCGGTCATTTTATGCCAACCGGCCCCAATTGGCAACGCGGGGGCCGCTGTCGGTCTCCTCTCGCAAAGGGCGAGGGAAGACGCTCCCCCGGCAAACACGTCCAAGAAACATATTTCCGCGCAGGATCGCCGGGAAAGCCGGGTATCCAGCACTGAACGGACGCCGCGAAAAGGCGTGCCGGAAGCCCCGCAACCCCCGTTAGACAGGAATACCAGCGTCCCTGGCCAGCACGTCGGCCCGCAAGATGATGCCGTCTCGCATCGGGACGGGCACGTTGCGCTGGACGACAACTTGCAACGCTTCCGCCTCTGTCTCGGCGAGGACGCTGCAACAGATCGTAAGTATCAAGGTGCTCAGCACGATCGCCTCCTTCGCGGTTCTCTGGAGGTGCTGCACGGATGGAAAACGGCAAGGCTCGCGTGACGGGCACCGCGTCGCGGCATCGCAATTCCCCGGTCATTCTAGGTCGCCCCACCCCGCTTGGCAACGCCGCGAATCCTACGCAAAGCGGCCAAATGGCGGATTTTGCCGCATCCCCCCGACCGATCTGATATGCTGGCCCGTGGTATGCGACGCCACACGCGCGCCCGGCGGCCAATGTTCAAATTCTCTCACTGGGCGATTTCGCACGACTTGCGGTGGATCGCTGCCTATACTCGAAGATATGAGAGGCTACGGGAACACCTATTCAACTGCATCTTCCAACGAAAAGGTTAACAACGCATGAGTAGCATCGAGATCGGCTTGAATCTGGTCTTTGTCGGCCACGCGGAAAAATCGTTCGCCGAGGGCATCAAGCTGGCGGCCCAGTTCGGATACAAGTACGTCGAGCCCTGCGTGGCCACCGGCCACGACCTCTTGGCCTTGGGTGGATATTACCACATGCTCTCGATGCAGGACGACCCGCTGGAGGTCAAGGAACAACTCGACGCCCTGCGGCTGAAACCCTCGGCCGTTAGCGCGCACGCCGGCCTGATGCGCCCCGAAGTGGCCATCCCCTATCTCACCCAGGCGATCCGCTACGCCGCCGATATCGGCGCACCGGTAATCACCACCGACGAAGGACGCAAGCCGCTCTGGATGTCGGAGGAGGAAGCCTTCCAGATCATGCGGTACACGGTTCGCCAGGTGATGAAGACGGCCGAGCGCTACGGCATCGCCGTCGGCCTGGAACCGCACGAGCAATACACCGTGCGAAGAGACACCCTGATGCGGCTCCTGGAACTTTCCGACAGCCCCTGCTGGATGGTCAACTGGGACACGGGCAATTACTACCTGGGTGGAAAAGACGACCCCTACGAAACCCTCGAACTGATCGCCAACCGCGTCTGCCACATGCACGCCAAGGATATCGCCCTACAGCAAAGCGAGGCCGAACGCGGCCAGGTGACCGGCACGCCCGTCGGCTGCGCCTGCGGCGAAGGCGTGATCGATTGGCCCCGGGTAATCGACATCGTCAAGCGGCACAACCGCGACTGCGTACTCTGCGTCGAATGCGGCGAGATCGATCAGGCCGAGCGGAGCATCAAGTATCTTGAAGGGATTGTGTGAGGGACGAGGGGCGAGTCCGTGTTAGCCCCGTCGCCCGCGACGGGTTTTGTCCGGCAATCGCCCCGTTTTCCGGTCGCGGGCGACCGGGCTAACTTCAATCCCCAATCCCTTTCCCCCACGCGCCCTCCGCGGCTATAATCCATGGGTCGGTTTGACAAGAACAACCAATCCATTCGAATCTCTATAAACAGAAAGGCTCCATCCATGAACGCCAGAGCCAATCGGGCCCCGTCTAGTCAGACCACGTCGCCCTCGCGTCGTGAGTTCCTCAAGTCCTCCGGTGGTGCCCTGGCCGGCGCGACGCTGGCCGGCTCGCTGGCACGTACCTGCCACGCGGCCGAGAACAACACGATCAAGGTCGCCCTGGTCGGATGCGGCGGACGTGGCACCGGGGCGGCTTCCAACGCGCTTAGCACGCCCGGCCCAACCAAGCTTTGGGCAATGGCCGACGTTTTCGAGCACCGGCTGAATGCCAGCCACAAGAGCCTTTCCAAGAGATTTGCCGACAAGGTCGACGTCCCGCCCGAGCGGCAGTTCATCGGAATGGACGCCTACAAGAAAGCCATCGACACGCTGGAAGGGGCCGACGTCGTGCTGCTGACCACGCCGCCCTGCTTCCGGCCGATCCACATGGAGTACGCGGTCCAAAAGGGTCGCAATATTTTCATGGAGAAATCGTTCGCGGTCGACGCGCCGGGCATCCGCCGCGTGCTGGCTGCCGGCGAGGCGGCCAAGAAGAAGAACCTCAAGATCGCCACCGGGCTGATGTCGCGACACTACAAGCCGCTGGAAGAGGCGGTCGAGCAGATCCACAAGGGGGCCATCGGCGACGTGATCACCTGCTGGGCCTATCGCGAGCACGGGCCGGTCGGCTTCAAACCCAAGCAGCCCGACATGAGCGAACTGGCACAGCAGATCCAGAACTACAGTTGCTTCACCTGGATCAACGGCAGCTTCATTCTCGACTGGCTGATCCACAACCTGGACGTTTGCTGCTGGGTGAAGGACGCCTGGCCCGTCTCGGCCCAGGGCCAGGGCGGTCGACAGGTCCGCGACCAGGCGGACCAACTCTTCGACCACTACGCGGTCGAGTACACTTTCCCCGACGGCACCCGGCTGTTCGCCCAAGGCCGGCACATGGCCAATTGCTGGGGCTTCTTCGGCGACGTGATCCACGGCAGCACCGGCAGCGCCGTGTTGGGCGAGGGGATCAAGGAGCCGCGCATCTACAAGGGGCACCAGCAGACGGCCGACAAGATGATCTGGGAGTACAAGGGCAAGCCCTGGAACCACTATCAGTTCGAGCACGACCTATTGTTCGACGCCATCCGCCAGGACAAGCCCCACAACGAGACCGATCGCTCGGCCCGCGCGGCCATGACCGGCATCTTGGGCCGCATGGCGGCCGAGTCGGGCAAGGAGATCAAATGGGCCGACGCGCTAGCCTCGACCATCGAACTGGCACCCGGCCTCGACAAATACACCTGGGACTCCGCCCCGCCCGTCACCCCCGACGCCGTCGGCAAATACCCCATCGCCATGCCGGGGTTCACCAAGGTGATTTGATATATACTCAACGCGGTCACAAACTGAGGTTCCGCCTTATTATGTAATGACGTCAGAAGCGCAGTTTATGGCCGTGCGTGATATAGAAGGTGTCAGCGACCTTCTTGGCGCGTGGTGAAAAGTCTCCCCTCTCCCTTTGGGAGAGGGGAAACTTGGGGTTCCAGCCGCGCCGCCCCTCAGTTTTTCATCTGCTGGGCTTTGGGGGTCGCCTTGGCGATGTTGGGCGAAACGTCGGCGTCGACGTTGCCCATCGTCCAAGCGAATCCGCCAAGTATGATCTGCTGGCAGAGCGGGCTGGTCCAAACGTCGTCGCGGTGCCCCAGCGAAGTGTACCAGACGCGGCCCTTGCCCTGCATTCGTGCCCAGGTGGCGGGGAACGACGGTCGCTGGTAAACTTCGCCTTTCATTCCTTCGGTCTCCTGCACCAGGATGACGTGGAGGTCCTTGGCGAAGTTCTTCAGCGCGTACCACTCTTCGTTTAGTTTGAACGAGTCGCCCAGCCCCTTGACGCCGGGGAAATTCGGGCCGGCGATTCGCATTACGGCTTCCTGCTGCGGCCCGTGCGAGACGAACTCGCCGCCGATCATGGCGATGTACGGATCCAGCTCGGTCTGATTCTCGCCGCGCGGGCCTTTGGAATGGAACGAGTCGGTGGCCGAATGAAACGCCGCGAACCCCTTGCCCGCCGCAATCGCATCCAATAGCTTCTGCTTGCCTTCGGGCGTCATCGGCGGGGTTTTTCGGCCGTTCTCTCGAGTCAGATCACCCGATGTGTAAAAGGCGATCGTGTCGTACTGGTCCAAATCGCCGTCGAAGACGCGGCCGTCCTTGGTGCACTCCACCTCGAACCCGGCCCGTTTGCCCATCTCGGTTAGGACCTTTTCCGAATGGCTGAGTTCTCCGTCCTTCCGCTTGACCGCCCCGTGCTCATACCCGGCGCTTCGGGTGAAGTAGAGCACCTTCTGTTTTTTCTTTTCGGCGGCGGGAGCCCATTTCGCCGGGAAGGCCGACATGCCGACAAGGGCTGCTCCGGTGGAGAGGATCATTTCGCGACGTTTCATGGCGGGATCTCCAGTCAATCAAGGCGGGTTGGAAGGTTGGCGGTTCAAGTGGAAGTGTAAGGCATAATCCTGTCGGGAGGAAGTGAGTCGAGGATTATTGATTCTTGCATAGCTAATGCGCGACTCAAGGGGGTCCCGCCAGGGAACCGGGCTTCGCCCTGGATCATTGGCCATGCAAGGGTCAACAAGGCGGGGCTGGGTGGACGGAAGACCCACGCGTAGTGGGGGTTATTCGGGCTGAATATCGCCCATTCAGGCGGATACGGGCGAATGCGAGCTGTCGTGTTTTTGTAAAACATGCCGCTAGACCATTGACATATAGGACTCTCTGGTGGTAACATCCTCGTCATCGACCACGAGCGTGGCGGCGGCGTGGCCGCCGGGGTTAACCGCAATACTGTTCGTGTTTCGCGGGAATTGATGTTAGCCCGGTCGCCTGCGACCGGAAAACCGGGGAATCCGCCACACAAGCCGGTCGCAGGCGACCGGGCTAACAGTGAAACACGAACTGTATTGGGGTTAACCGAATTCGATTGTCTTGACGGGCTGCGAACGCTTGCCCGAGGAGGGTAATCAGTGTTGCTTTCCACCTTGCGTCGGGCCCTTACGGGCATGGCTTTATTCTCGGCCATTGGTGCTGGCCTGGCCGCCTCGGGCGCTGCGCCGAGCCTTAATGTCGGACGGCCGGCACTGAGCTTTTCGCATTTCCCCGACCGAATGCACGCCTTCATTTGGCGTAACTGGCACGCGGTCGAACCGGAGCGGATCGCCAAGCTGCTGGGCACGTCGGCGGAGAACGTTACGACCGTGGCCGAATCAATGGGTCTGCCGCCTGCGGTCCCCATCCCGCCTGAGCAGAAATCGAGGGGCTACTTCTGGATGACAATGTGCCGCCGCAACTGGCACGTCCTGCCGGGTGACCAACTGGCAATGCTGCTGGAGACGACGCCCGAAGAACTGGCCAACTTCCTTCGCGTGGAAGAACATGCCAACTGGGTCATTTTGGGCGGGTTCGTGCCGAAGTGCGAACCACTGCGCTGGCAAGCGCCCGGTGCGGAGGCTCGGCGTCGGGCGGCGGAGATCAAGCGGATCGTCGGCGAGTATTTTGGCGACGAGATCCGCTCACCCGGCGAGCCGCGTTTCGACTTCATCCGTCGGCTCAGCCAACCGCTGCCGCTTGATGCCGCCGCCAAACCGCGGGGCAAATCGCTCCTTTCACCCCAATACATCTGTTCGTATCTGAAGATTTACGGCGATCCGCTCTTGGACCCCAAAGTCGACATGTATCCCGAAGGTCTCCTTCGCCGATTGTCTGAATTGGGTGTCGACGGCGTGTGGCTCTACGGCGTGTTGCGACACCTGGCACCCGGCGGCGAAGCCTTTCCCGAGTTCGGCCAGGGATATGAAATCCGGCAGGCCAACTTGCGGACACTCGTCCAGCGGGCGAAGCGCCACGGGATAGGCGTATTTCTGTACATCAACGAGCCCCGGGCGCGGCCGGCTTCGTTCTTCAAGGAGCGGCCGGAGATAGCGGGCGCGTACGGCACCTGCATGTGTACGTCGCATCCGGCGGTGCGCAAGTGGATAAGCGACTCGCTGGCCCATCTGTTCTCGAACGTGCCCGACCTGGCCGGTGTGTTCACGATCACGGCTTCGGAGAATCAGACGAATTGTGCCTGGGGCCGCGACAAGACCAGACTGCAATGCCCCCGATGCAAAAACCGTAGCGGCCCGGAGATCATCGCCGAAGTGAACACGGCCATTGAGAAGGGCGTCCACCGGGGTAACCCCGATGCCAAAGTGATCGTTTGGGATTGGGGTTGGGGTGGAAGCAACGACCCGAACAAAATCATCCCCCTGCTGCCAAAATCCGTTTACCTGATGTGCATGAGCGAACGTGGACTGACGATCACCCGCGGCGGCGTGAGAAGCGGAGTGGGTGAGTACTCGATCTCGGCAGTCGGCCCCAGCCCGCGCGCTTTGCACTGTTGGAAGCTGGCCAAGCAGTGCGGGCTAAAAACGGCCGCCAAGGTCCAGATCAACACCACGTGGGAACTGGCCTCGCTGCCGTACCTGCCGGTGATGGACTTGGTGGCCGAGCACTGCCACAAGCTGGCCGAGACGGGGATCGACGGGATGATGCTCAGTTGGAGCTTGGGGGGCTACCCGTCGCCGAACCTCCAGGTTGCCCAACGCTTCAGCCTGTCGCCAACTCCAACCGTCGACGAGGCGCTCGACAGCGTCGCCCGAGAGCGGTTTGGCCCCGCTGCCGCTCCCCGCGCCCGCAAGGCCTGGACCCACTTCAGCAACGCCTTCCGCGAGTATCCGTTCTGTGTTCCGGTGCTGTATTATGGCCCGGTGCAGCTTGGACCGGCGAACCTGCTGTATCCGACCGCCACGGGCTACAAGGCCACCATGGTCGGCTTCCCGTACGACGACATCCAGCGGTGGCGCGGGCCGTATCCGCCGGAGGTGTTTGCCGGGCAGTTCGAAAAGATCGCCTCCGGATGGCAGGCAGGGCTTGTCGAGTTGCGGGCCGCCGTGGAAGAGACTCCGCCGGCAAAGCGTGCCGACGCCGAGACGGAACTGGTTTTCGCCCGGGCCGCTCGGCTGTACTTCAAGAGCGCGGCCAACCAGATGCGGTTTGTTCTTGCTCGAAATGCCCTGGCCGATACCACCAATCCACTTTCACCGGCCGAGCGTCGCGAACACCGCGAGCAACTCGGACGGATCGTTCAGGAAGAAATCGCTCTGGCCCGGGAGATGTTCACGCTTGCCCGGGGCAACTCGTGCATCGGCTTCGAGGCCGCCAGTCAATACTTCTACTTGCCTCTGGATCTGGTCGAAAAGGTGATCAACTGCCGGCACATCCTCGACCGGTAACTGTTCACGGCAGTGGGGACTGGTCCATTTTTCGGCCAATGGATCCGTTTTTTGGTCCATCGTTGGCCGAAAACATGGACCTGTCCCCTTCCGTGGCCCCGTACGGTGGGTTATCCGGGCTGAAACGGGCTCTTTTTGACAGAATACGGGCGAATGCGAGCGGCCGTTTTTTTGTAAAACATACCGCCAGATCGTTGACATACAGGACTCTCTCGTGGTAGAATTCTCGTTATGGACACAGGAAAGGACCAATCTGCTGCCGTCTTGGCGCTGGCCGAGAGGGTCGTCGAGGACATTCGGCTCCGCCGGATGATGCCCGGCGATCGCTACCTGAGCGGCGACGAAGCTCGCCGTGCGTTCGCCGTCGGCAAGGGCGTGATGAACCGAGCGCTGCGACTGCTATCCGAGCGGAACATTTTGGTCCGCCGACAGAAGGCGGGCACGTTCGTCGGTCAGGGCGCTCCGGTGAGACGGCCGGTGAAGATTCGGACTATCTGCGCCTTGCTGCCCGCCGACCGTAAAGACGTCTTCGATTTCCCCTTCGACTTGATGATCAAGTCGCTTTGCGCCGAGATACCCGGCGCGGGCGTGCAGTTCTGCTTCCTGCCCGCGCATGACGGCGTGGAGTACGTGCGGCAGTTGCTCGACTCGTTACGGTCAACGGGGCATGTCGTCGGCGTGGTGCCGATCAGTTGCACTCACGAGGTGAACCGTTACCTGGCCGGCGCGGGCGTGCCCGTGGTCGCTTTCAGTTCGTTCTATTCCGACGGCCAGTCCAACCCGACGGTGAACTTGGATCTTCACGAGGGCGGTCGGCTTCTGACGCAGTACCTGGTCGACCGGGGGCATCGACGCATGGCGTTGTTGAACGTGGCCGAGAGCCAGTCTGGCGACAACGAGTTCCACGACGGCGTGAGCGAGGCGTTGACGGCATCGCGTCTGCCGTACAACTCGATGATCCATCGCGTGCTGCCGCCCGACATCGAGTTGATCCGCGCCGAGACGTGCGGATTACTGATGAGTGATGATCCACCCACGGCCTTCATGGCGCGCTCCAAGAGCACGGCGGAGATCATGGCATCGGCGGCTTCGAACCTGGGTTTGGCGGTTCCCGATGACGTGGAGATTGCCTTTAGGGATCACACCACCACTAAGGTGGAGCAGTCGCCGTATCCGCACGTGCGGCCGAAGATGCGTTTCGAGGAGGTGGCGGCACTGATCGGCAGGATGCTCGGACAGCTATCGGAAGGCGAGCCTTTGGAGAAGCGGAGAATCCTTGTACCGGTGGAACTTCGCCAAGCGCGGCCCTCCGGCGGCAGCTTGCACCGAAAGGACGTCTTGTCGACGACACCTTTGAATCGAGAGAGTATCAAACCCCGGAAAACAGTTGCGAGGGTAGTATCATGACAGCCAGATGTACGAGAAGCCTGTGTGTAGTTGCGGTCGTGGTGTCGCTGCTGCCGGCAGCGGCGGCGGAGGCGGGCCTGCTGGCCTATTGGTCGCTCGATGAGGGCATCAATCAAACGGCCGCCGACATCATTGGTGATTTCGACGGCACGCTTGGCCACGGCTCAAGCGGCGGGAGCGATCCGGCTTGGGGAACCGGCAAGTTCGGAAATGCCTTGAGCTTCTCCACGGGGTCGGGTGATAACGCCGCCCTCGAAGCCGCCTATGTGAAGATCGGCGGCGGTGCGAAGACCGGGCTCGACTTCGCCGGTGCAACGCCTTTCTCGATCAGCACGTGGGTCAAGTCAGACAACAAGGATACGACTCATGAGGCGTTCTTTGACAAGAACGACTATACCGGTAAGGCAACTCGCAACAAATGATCTACCCGGAAACGGGCCGGGAATCTCTCGGCC
>CAZDHN010000088.1:0-13568 GCA_964505115.1 uncultured Planctomycetaceae bacterium | reverse complement strand
CTCGTTGCACCCGGTTCTGAGGGAGTCGAGGTCATCGACGGCAACGTAGAGCAGGGCCTCGCCCTCCGATCGAAGCAGCAAGAACCCGGTGAACGCGATGCCGAGTGTAACCAGGCAGATCATCAGGCAGGCGGTGCGGAGGGGTCGTATCATTTTCTGCCCCGGAGCGAGTTCAGCGATTCTCGCGATTCTTAGTCTTCGCGTGATAGCACGCACACAATCTTATTCTTGGCTAACCATTTTGCGTTGTTGTAGAAGAGGTGTCCAACTAGTTTCAATACGGGGTTTCTTATTCCCATGTTTTTCATGTAAAAGCCAGCCGACATCGTGTATTCGCTTGTCTCGTCATACTTGCTTATTTTGAGGTTGCTTTTCTTTACGACTAACTCGAACGACTTTCTAGACCAGATTTGCAGGTGTGCGGTGGATACGGTGCCTCTAAGGACTTTGGCATACAGAGACTTTGACATCAGTCTAGTGGTCGGATATATCCAAAACTGTTTCGGCGTATCGATAAACAGTTTTCCACCGCTCTTCAGTTTACCTGATAACTGTCCAAGCACGAATAGTGGATCACTGACATGCTCGAAGACGTCATTCAGAAATATTAAATCAAATCTCTTGTTATTCTCGGCAAACTCCGCGAAAGGGATCTGTGTATTTACCGTAGCCCATTCTTCAAGCAATGACTCATCACTGATGTCAGTAATATACGTTGTGCTTTCCGGGAACAGTGATTTGCAGACTAAGGCAAATTGACCTCCTCCGCCTCCGTAGTCAAGGATATCAATTCTTCTCCCTTTGTAGGATTCATCCATTGCGAATCTAACCATATTTGTCAGATTGACATGGCCATAGAAAGATGATTGTGAATACCACTCCAGCACCTCTTCTCTCGGCCAACTCTTCCCTTCGCCACTAGACACCAGTGATTTGTCGTCTTCTGGATAGGGGTAATACAGTAACACGCCACACTCGCAACATTGTGCCGTGTGGGCAAAGACCGTCAGTGATGAACTGCCGCAAATCTTGCAGACCATTTGTTTCATTCAGTACTCTATTGTGTCTTGAAAGTATCGTCGTGACTGTCACAGGAACAAATGCCGCCAATTCACGCGGCCGCGCGAGATGGTCGACGCGATTCGATTGGAAGGCTACCGCCGGTGGCCAGTTCGAACAGGTGGCGGTTCTGCTCGATCACCTGCCGGTCGTCGGCGATCGAACGACCGTGTTGGATGGCACGAGCGGACATTTCCTGGAAGGCGTGGTTGTCCATGTCGATGCACTGCTGCAATGCAGCTCGAAACAGTTCGGGTCGATCGAGCGGCAGGTCCCAACCCGCTCCTTTCTCCCGCAAGCCGTGCCAAGGCGTCTGATCGCTCAGCAGGACGGGGCAACCGGCCAGAAGCGATTCGAGGATTACGTAGCCGAAACTCTCGCCATGCGTGGGGAAGAGGAACAGGTCGTGCTCTCGCATGATCGAGGGAACCCGGTCGTTCGGCACGAGGCCGTGGTCCTCGACTTTCACGTTGGGTGGCAACCGGTCGATTAGCTGGCGGCACCGCTGCCAATAGGCCGGGTCCTCCTTGGGACCATAGACGTGCAGTTCGACCTCGCCGCTCAGCCCGTGGAGCATTTGCAGTGCCCCGTCCAGGTTTTTCTTATGGCACACCCGGGAGATAAAAACGGCCTTCAGCCGTCCGGGTCGTTTGCGACGAGCGGTGACCGGTATGGGCGTGTCGGTGACGGGTGGCGCCAGATTGAGTGCTATGTGAACCGACGCATTGCGGCCGAACCATTCGTGTATATCATCCCTTTCCATCTGGCTGGACGCCTGCCAGATCAGGTCGTTGTATAGGCCCACGGCTCTGGCCAATCGGGTGTAGGACACCTTCTTCATCCGCTTGAACCGTAGCGCGCCGGGCGAAAACTCTCCTTGCGGCGCCAAGACGACCGGTTGCCGCCGGATAAGTCCCGAACGGCGCAGCACAAGCGGCATAATAGTGAAGACGGACGAAAAGAAGCTGTGCAGATACATCACGTCGTGGTCGGTTCGGTTGATAGTATCGCGCAACCCTCGGAAAGTGAGCCGCTCCGGCGGAAGGTACATTACTTCCGCCTTCCCGACCCGTTGCCAGGTCTCCGAGTCGCAATCGGCATAGGGTACTTCGCTGCCAAAGTCGCGATTACGAGTTATGATGCGAAACGACAGCGAGTCACCCAGGTGCTCGACCATGTTTGCGAGCGTTCGCAACGCTCCGCCGGCGCGATACGCGGGCAGGTAGTAATCGATGAAGGTCAGCACGACGGGGTTGTCCATAACGGCTCCTTCTCGTTGAAGACAGAACGCTCTTTTGAAGGTTAAGTACCCATCACGCTCGGCGTGATGGACGCTCGTCACACGGTACGTGACAAACACTGGTCGTGGATCGGATTGACTTGATGTGTGGACGGGGGACTCGGCCCGCGCGCCGGGCTCGCGCGTTTGACTCGTCAACCAGCGACTCGTACGCCGAGGTAATGCTGGGCGTGCGGAATCCGTCCAACCATTCGTTGAGTACGCGCGGATCGACCCGGGGTGGTCTTTCAACGAATCGCAGCAGGCGCTCCCACTGGCCGACATCCATATTCTCGCCGTCGCCAAAGACGGAGAGCGCGGCGGGATGATCCGCGAAGAAACGCGCCGAGGTGTCCTCCGCTAAACTGGCGAAGTTCAAGACGGGCACACCGGCCTGGGCATACTCGACCACCTTGCTGGGCAACTGGTAAGTCGTGCGATTGCCGATGTTGACCAATACGTCGGCCCCGGCCATCGCCTCTTGGGCCGTGTCGTGGTCCACGCGACCGTGCAAGAACAACTGCTTGCCGAGCAGCGATCTATAACTGTCAAAAAGGTGATCAACGCGTTGCAGCAACCCGAAGAAGTGCAGTTCCAGTCGATCCTTCAAACCGGTCTCCAGCAGACGCTGGAAGGTTCGCAGCACCGGCCGGGGCTCGCGAATGTGCTCGTGCAGTTGCCCGACGAAAACGAGCCGGATCTGGTCGTCGTCGGGGAAGACGCTTTGCGCGGCCGCGCTGTTGGTGGTAGTTCGCAGAAGCGGCGGGATCACGCGAATTCGGTCGGCGGTTGTCGGAAAAAGGCCGGCATAGATACGCTTCGTCGGCTCGCAGGTGACCGAGATTCCGTCGGCCGCCTCGAACACCTTCTTGTCGGCCCAGTAGTTTAGCCGCCGGTAAAGTGCCCGGTTGTTCGGCGGCGTATCCTCTAGGAAGCAAAAGGGGTCGCCGACGTCGACCACCCAAGGCAGATCAATAAACTTGCGTTTGACGTGCAGCCCAATCAGGTGATCGACGAAGGGGTGGGATGAAGTGATCAGGGTGTCGTACTTGTGCCGGGCGACCAGCTTCCGCGCCGTCCGCGCGGCCGCAAAATACCAAAGGGCGGCGAAATCGGGCCACCAAAGCTTCTTCCAGGTGCAGTCATAGGTCCAGGTGATGCTCCCGCGAGCGGCGGAGACCAGCCTTCGGGCAAGCCCGCTCGCGTCGCCGGCCATCTCGGCGGCTGACAAGCCGGCGGCCGTTCCGCCGGGGCGCGCTATTAGCCTTCGCAGTCTTCTCGCCGGG
The DNA here is from genome assembly GCA_964505115.1 of uncultured Planctomycetaceae bacterium. Classification (GTDB taxonomy): domain Bacteria; phylum Planctomycetota; class Planctomycetia; order Pirellulales; family Thermoguttaceae; genus CAZDHN01. The sequence continues at coordinate 9,944 of CAZDHN010000088.1, read as the reverse complement.
CCGGCCGAAACACGGTGCACACGAACGCCGCATATTTCTTCTTCGGCTGGCAGGTCGTCGTGGCGGGCACAGAGAACGTCGACCTGATGACCCTCTTTCGCCCAGTGTTCGGCGATCGCCGACCAGCGAAAGACGCGAGCCGAGATCATCGGGCTGTAGACGTTGGTGATTATCAGTAGTCGATTACGATTCATGTCGAGTCCATCATGGCTGGCGACGAGTGGCGACGAGCCGACGCGGCCGGGTTACCGCATGAAGCATGAAGAGATGGATTACCGTTTTGGTTTGCGGCATTTGTTCCACGGGGCGGCAGGGCCGCCAACCAAACCGGTGCCACCGCACCCAGGCAAGAACCCGGTCGCCACCAATCGCCGATCTTTGTCAAAAACTTAACGATGTTTGAGGTTAGTAGTACAGCCGGTTTGGGGAGCGTGCTACCCGGCGTCCCGCGGACTGCCAAGCGTACCCCTAAGGTAGCATGTCGCCAACCCCAGTCCGAACCACACGCATGCGGTGTTCCAAGCTTCTTCGTGTGGATAGCTGAACAACGAATGGTACAAGGGGAACAAGAGCAACACGGCGACCAGCCAGGGCATGTAGGGGTCTGAGTCGCTTTGCTGTTTGTTTTTTCGTTTGACAGCGAGAAGCGCGACAACAAAGGGCGAAAACGTGAGCAGAACGCCCAGTATCCCCGTGCGTTGAAGAACACGTATGTAGTTGTTGTGTGGACCGCTAAGCACCACGCACGAGAAACCCTTGCCGATTATCCACTCGTGCCCTTCAACCATATCGAGGCCTTCCCGCATTATTTCCAGGCGCTTGCCCGAGCCGTCTTCATCGCTATACGATTGCGCCGACAGGTATCTCTCGGAAATGAACGATTCCTGGCCGGCGAAAAAGAGAAACCACACGGTGGCAAACAGCACGCACAGCACGGATTTCCATCTGAATTTGATCAGGTTCAGCATCAACAGGATCATGCCAACATAGATAACGGCTGCCTTGCTTCGGCTTAGAATAATCAATACGGTGTATAACGACGCAATCGCCAAACACGTAAGTCTGGCGGTCAGCGGAAGCCGGTGCGTGAGCGTGCCATACACCCCCAAGGCAACAAGGAAAGACAGGAATGGGCTGAACTGATTGTAGGATACGCCGCGGCCGGATTCGCAATAAGCCTGAACTTCTGAAAACGAATGAATACCATACGTTCCGTATAGTGATTGCACTCCGAACAAGGACACAATCAAAACCACTAACAGGAGAAAGGCAAATTCCCTGTAGTTGATGCCTCGCAGAACTAACGTGAAAAATATCGGCAGATGGATAAAGAACCGTCTCAGTACATACAGTTCGCGGGTATCTTCCGTGACCAACTTGCTTGCGCCGAATACGTCGTCGCCATAGAGGTCACTTATTTGGGGATCAAAGAGGTAGCATATGAAATAATAGACGATCCACGCGCAAACGATGAGCACTTCAGTCCGATTGAGTGCGGCAACCCTGCCCCTTTGCAGAATGTAGCATACGCATGTCAGCGCAAGAATGCCGCCAATCGATTCGCAATACCAGGGAAACACCTCGGAAACCACGTGATGTAGCGAATTGCATATCAGCAGCGCGACTATTAGCAGGTAGCTTATTCCGTCAAGCGCCGAAGTGCGCGAGCCGGCTATCTGATGAGTTGCGTTTGGACCGCTGATACGATAGTCCAATCCGCCAAGCGAATGCGTTGACATCAATCAGCAGGCCTTCCGCTCTGCGCCTTGCCGGAGTGTTGAATGAAAGTTCCGGGGGCATTCTTGTGAATCCAGGGGAATCATAGTCGCGTCGGCTGCACGTATTCCGTAACCGGGAGAGAGTGGCAGGGGAGATACCGGAACCGAGGCGCGACCGATTTCCGGTGGCGGCTCCAACCGCAAGCGACGGTCCGCGTAGTCCGAAATACGCACCGCTTGCGATGTCAGTTTCACCACCCGATACACCGGCCGAGAGAAGCCGAAGTGCCGGCCCACAAAATGGTACGGCTCGAACAGCAGGCACTCGGCGTCAGCCCGATCGGCCAGCCGGAACAGACCAAGGTCCAGCGAGCCGGGCTCCCTGCCGTCGGCGCAACGCGGAGTAAAATGGGCTTGAACCGAACGGTAGCTGTTACGCTGCCCGGCGTCGGCAGTGTACAGATATGTGCCCGGGTCGACGATCAGGTCGTTGCCGTCGACCTGTAACTCCACGCTTAGTTGGTCGTTGTGCGCGTGGCCGCCGTTGCCAAGCTGGCCCACCGGACCACAACGAACCGCCAGATACAACCGCGCGGAACGAATTATGAACAGGCCAAAGTCCGCGTAGCAGTAGCAACGGGCACCGGCCAGCAGGTCGGAGCCCGACAGGTCTATCTGGTGGTCGTGGCGTCGCATGTCCGGGTCGGATTCAATCCGCGAGATGATCGTCGACCAGCCGGCCGGGCCTCGGACGGTTGCTCGCGCCGCGTCGGGCACTTCACCTTCGGCCAGATAGGAGCCGAGGGTCCGGTCGCCGCTCAGTTGCCGGATCAACTCCGTTTCGATTCGGTCGCCTCCGCTGAACTCCGCCAGATCGGAGCGGCCGAACAGACCGTTGATCGCCGCGACAACCGAACGATGATCGAGATGGTCCTCGCTCCAATACGCGTCGAAGTCCGGCACGTCGCAATCTTTTGGAGTCTTACGTCGCATCGTGCGCGCACCGTGCGCGCATGTTGGCGGGTGTTCTTGGCTTGCGGGCGCGGCTACCGACAGGTTATTGAAGCGGGTTTTGGCCTCCGCTACCGTCATCTTGTTCCAGGCGGGCTGCAACTTGAAGAAGCGGCCGCTGTCGTTGTCGCCGACTTGATGAATCTGCCCGTTAGACTTCGTGACGTGGACCGTGAATTCGGCCATCCGCTCCAGCCGCTCGAAGTACGAGGCCGGGAAGGGCGACTCGCCCGAACCGTCGGAGAGCAGATAACTTGGCAGCGGAGCCGGTTCCAGCCGCGGCATCTTCTTTATCAGTCGATGATCGTACTCCGCCAGGGCCGCGCGCTTCTCGGCACCCAGTCCCAGGATAAGCGAAGTGGCAAAGGCAACCATTTCGGCCGAGAGGCGGTGGTAGGCGGTCGAGGCCTCGAAGCTGGCGCCGTCGGGAGTGAATTGGCTGCCGACCTCGTCGACCAGTTGCCGAACGGCCAGTGCCAGCCAGGCATCGGTCTGTCGGTCGCTTGGCAGATAGGCCGCCACGAACGCCAGCCCGGCGATGTCCGACAGATAGTGATTGCCTCGCAGCGTGTCGCTCCACTCCAGGTTATTGACGATGTGCAGGCCGTGCTCGTGGATGGCCCGGCAAAACACCCGCTCGAACGGTTCGTCGAACCGTACGCCGGCCGCGCGGAACAGATCGTAAGCCAGCAGCCAGTTGGCGGCGCGGATGGCAACGTCCATCGTGCAGACCCAGTTCACGCCGAACCGAGGCGGATTGGTTGCCGTGAAGTCGAGCACCTGATTGCGGAACTCGCGCCAATAGACCTCCGGTCGCGCGAAGCCCACCTGCCCCTCGGCCGCCAAGGCATACGCCCAAGCCAACTGCGGCAGATGCTGCATTCGCGCCAGTTCCCAGGGCACCTTGACATCGACACCCGGCTTGTGGCCGTAGGCGATGTCTCCCCGCCAAGTCTTCTCGTTCCATCGATAGCCCGACTTGAAATCCAGTTGCCAGTCGATCGGCGTATAGTCTGGATCGACGAGTCGCCATCTGGATTGGGTCTCGGCAAGGTTTCTCGGACTGACCAGCAGGGCGAGCCAGCGTCCTTCTGGGTCGGCGTGGACTTCCTCGCCCGACGAATACCGATGCCCTTCCACTCCGCGACACGGCATTCCATGTACAACCCGAACCCAGCCGGATCCGAGCAGGTCGAAGCGGTGATCGAGGTACAGTCTGCTCACCGCGCGGATCGAGTCGGCCCGCGCGGCGAGCCGCTCGGTATCGATCCGCTCGACGTACGAACAGAGCCCTGCCCGCGAAGGTGTGTTTCCGGACGTGTAGGTGGCAGATCGGGCGTCGCGGTATCGCACCCAGCGCGCGGAGAACTCGCGCCGCAGCCGATTGGCGATCTTTTCGAGCAAGACTCGCGGTGGCAGGCTTGCCAGACGTCGTATTCGTTCGGTTGTTATCATCAATTCCGTGGAACTCGAAGCGTAAGGACGGGTAGCGTCGTGCCAGGTTTATTCACCGCCAATTACGCGGCCCTGGCTGGGACGGACTGACGTCGCCCGGCCGCGAAGCGGTCGTCGAGCGCGCCAACGATTCTGCCGACATGCTCGGTCCAGCTATACTTCTGGATAGCTTCGCGTCGCGCGGCTTCGCCCAAGGCGTCTCGTGTTTGTGGATTGTCGATCAGGTGTTTGAGGCCTTCCTTCAGCGCCTCGGCGTCGCCCGGCTCGACCATCCAGGCGGTTCGGTCATGCTCGAGTATTTCGCCGATCTGATCCAGCCGCGAGGCCACAATGCCGCGACCGGTGGCCATGTATTCGAACAACTTGGTGGGCGAGCCGAAGAAGGCCGTGCCGTCGGGATTCGGTACGTGCGGCGACGCCAGGATGTCGCAAGCGGCAAGATGGGCCGGCCCCTGGTCCTGCGGGATGATGCCAGTCAGAATGCACGCGCGCGAGGCGTTGTGTCGTTCGATCACTTCGCGGATTTCGCCCATCTTGACCCCGTCGCCGATAAGCATCAGCCGAATATCGTCGCGGTCGGGCGACTCGCGCAACAGCCGGCCGAAGGCCTCGGCAAGCACCTCGGCGCCGTGCCAGGGACCCATCGTGCCGATGAAACCGATCACGGTCTTGCCCTCCAGGGCGTGGCGCTTGCGGACCGCCGAGCCGTCGACGTCGGGTGAATAGGTTTGCGGATTCACGCCGTTCGGGTTTACGAGTATTTTCGCGGGATCGATTCCGCGCTCGACCAGTTCATCGCGCGACGGCTTGCTGACCGCCACGATCAGGTCGGCCGCGTTAAGATTGAGTAGTTCGATTCGCTCGACCAGCTTCTCGTGAATCAACTTGTTCTCGCTCCAGTGGCGCGCCATCCACACAAAAGAACCGTTATATTCGCATACGTAGGGCACCGCGTGCTGTTGCTGAAGAAGAACGCCCGCATAGTTGCCCATGCTGTAGCGTTGATAGATGAACGATGGCTTCCAAGAGGTCCAGTTGTCGTTCACCTGCCGGGCGAGTTGTCGGCTGTATAGGAAGTCCGTGATCGTCGGCAGGTTGCCGCCGATTTTGAAGACGGGTCGGAAGACGTGGAAGTCGTCGTCCTCGGGCACCTGGGCGAGATAATCGGAACTGGCCACGTTGACGTGATGTCCCAGCTTGCGAAGCCCCCCGATCACGCCCGCCAAATGACCAACCGAACCACCCGAGCGAACGTTGAACGAGGGATCCGAGCGGATGAACAGCACGGATCGGTTTTCCGGGTCGAGCCGCCGTTCTTGTCCGGCTCGCCGAGCACGTTCGAGCCGGCCTACTTCTCGCGCGACACTCGTGTGTAGGGCCGGCCAGCAGAGCAGATCGCGGGCCACGTTCCAGAGCGTCCTGGCCAGCGGCTGCCGCTGGGCCGCGCCACCCCGCTCATCCACCCAAGTCCAGTTTCCAACTCGCGAGAGCAGTAGATACAACTCGATCATGTCGCGGCGGAAGATGCCGCTGGTCGAATCGCACTCGATCTCAACGTCGCGGGCGTCGAGTAGCCTGAGCCTCCGCATGGCGGCCGTAACATCGGTCCTGTCGATTCGCTGCTTTCCATGCATGATCGGCGTTGCTCTTTCTTGTTCCGGTGTTGAGACTGCCCGACCACTCTGCTTGGTTGGTGGGGCAACATCCGTGTCGCGCGCGCTTTCCGGCATCGCCTCACTCGATTTACGGGCAACGAAGTACCAGGTTGAGACGGCCCAGGATGGCAAGAAATCGGCCACGCGTGCGTTGACATTCGCAATCCGCTCGCCATGAAGGAAGTACCGCTCGCTGATCAAAGCGCCGGCGAACGCGCCGTTCCGAAAGGAGCCGATCTCGAACCCCGCCCGCCGCAAAGTTCTCTCCAAGGCGCCCTTGGTGAAGAACTGCACGTGACCGCTTTCCTCGTTGTAGGGAACGTCTTGCTCGTTACGGCAAGTCTGATCGGCTGCCAGCGGAGGTCGGCGGAGTATCTTGCGTTTCACGACACTTGCAAACGCCAGAGCTTTCTGCAGATTGAACCAGCGATCGAGGCGCTTCTCGTTCTCGAACCAACCGTATCCGTTTGGAACGGCTCCCACGATCATGCCGTTGTCTTTGAGCAGCCCGTGGTGCCGGCTTAGCATGGCGACGGGATTGTCGAGGTGCTCGATTACGTCGGCGTAGACGATAAGGTCGAACGCCGTGTCCGACGGCACCTCGGAGTGGAACGTCGCGTCCGGCCCGGCAAAGTGCCGGCGAGCGTATTCGAGGCTTGGCGGGTGGATGTCGACACCGTGGTAGACGACACCCGGCCGAATCAGGAACCGTGAGACAGCCTGACCGTTGCCGCAGCCGAAATCCAGGACGGTGATCGGAGTGCCGCAAGCGGCCATCTGGCGGTTGATCAGGCTGTCGATGAACCGCAGCTTCTTTGTGTGGCCGAAGATATTTTCCGGTGGAAACTGCTTCATCGGAGGCGTTGTCCGGGAGCGTTTCTCGTAGAAGGAAGCAGCTTGTTTCCGGCAGATCTTGTCGCAATCGGCATGGGACGGGACGTTCATCTTAGTCTCGCGAAATTCGGGAGAACGTAGTGTGCGCAGCGCTTGTCGGCATCATGAAGCCGTGTACGAGAGGAATTGCGTGCTATTGCCGACGAAACCGAGGAGATTCCTTGCTGCGCCGTTGAGAGAGAAGAAGGGGAGGGATAAGAAGCGTTTCCGGTAAAGCAGTATTTCACTGCGGATATCATAGATACGCAGTTCGTTTTGGTCGGCAAGGGCAAACGCATACACGTCGCCTTCGATCTGCTGCACGTCATGCAGCCAACGTGAATCCAACGCAAAGCGACGCACAATGCCCCCGTCCTGGTCGAGGAAGATCAGGGCCCCCGTGGTGCTGTCGGCGAAGTAGAACGTGCCATCGCTGGATACCCGCGCGCTGTGGCAGCCCACAAACCCCTTCACGAGTTCCCGGTACATCCCGGTTTGGAGGTTGAATGTTCCGATGGCCCCCTGAATGAGCGTTGAAACGACGACGTGGGAACCGTCCCGTGTTGGGAAAGCGGAATTCACGTGTGTTGCCTGGAAGTCGTTCCCGATATAGTGGTCGTGCAAGTTCATCTGCTCAGTGAGGTGATAGGAAGATCCATAGAGATGGCGCGGAAACTTGAGAACCTGCGACACGTTTCCCGTACGCAGATCTAGCACGAAAACGGCGTCTGCAGCGGAAGCGGAGACAAGCACCCGTTGCGAATCGATCGGAAAGGCCGAGTGGAGCCCGCCGAAGTGTGGATGGTTGTACGTCTCCTGGAGGGCGAAGTCCTTTAGTGAGACGCGACCTGGATCATCGAACCGCCGTTTGAGTTCCCAGCACTCCACTTGATGCTCGTAGGTGACCAGCATCCGCGACTCGTCGAGCATCACCGCGTGCTGGATCTTCTCTTTGGTCGAAAGGGAGCCCAGAAACGTGACCGTGATCGGCGCGTCTGCCGCCTGCGATCGCACCTGGAAGAAGCTTACGCCTCCGGCGTAAGTGCGTGCCGCCAACCTCGGGGGCAAACCTTCAAATGCCGGCAGATTCTGCAGCCGACACGGATCTTCGTATCGTCGCGTAAGGAAGTTCAGTGAACAGCGGGAGAAATCCACCGGACGGTTCGAATGGGTTAGTAATAGGATGCCTTTCATTCTGCCTTTGCATTTCTCCAAATCACGGGGCCAGTAATTATTGCCACAGTAGACAGTGCCACACTAGAGGCAATAGCCGCACCCGCGATCCCTAACTTCGGGAGCAACCAGATATTGAGAGCCACGTTGAGTGCGGCGGCAATTCCCCAAGCTACGATGACTACGGGATGGTAGCCGTCGCTGGTGAGGAATTTCCGCGCGACGCTCTCCAGGCTCCACACGAACACACCGGGAATAAGCCAGAACAGCGGCACGGCCGCCTGCTCATACTGGCTGCCGAACATGAAGCAGACCAACGGTCGGACATAGAACATGCAAGCTGCACAAAGCGGAACCATCAACAATGCCACGCCGCCTACCGCCTGGATCATTAGCGAGGCCCGTGCTCGGCGATCATCCAAGGCGCAAAGCCGGGGGAAGATCACGGTTCCCACCGTTGTCGGCAGCAGGTACATAAGTCCCACAATGGAGACTGCCACGGCATAGAAGCCGACCTGCGAGTCGGCATCCTTGGCGACGACCAGATACTTGATCATCAGCAAGTCGAGCCGGAGCACGAGCATGGAGAGAATGCCCGCCATGTAGGTTTTAACTCCGTATCGGAAGCATTTGGTCAGCAGCCGCATGTCCGGTGCAAATCGCGTACCCGGCCGGACAAGAAGGAGTCGCAACAGCCAGCCAGCGACCATTCCTTGCGCCACAAGACTGACCACCAGCAATGCAGGAGGGGCCACCTGATCGGCAACGATTAACAGGGGAATCAGCAATAGCGGCACGACCGAAGTGGCAACATTCGCCACGTTGTAGAGCCGCAATTCGCCAATTCCCAGCACCAGTTGCTGCAAATTCGTTCCTACCATGCCCACCGGGATTAGCAGGAGAGCCAAGACCTGTATTTGGCCGGAGAGCGGTGAATAACCGCAATAGGCGAACACCGCGTAGACTGCCGGTGCCAGCAGGCCACCGGCGACGAGCGCTATTAAGAGAAGATTGGCGCACAGCGCTCGGGCCAGACGCGGATTCTTGGCAACGTGATAGGTGTTCGAGCCCTGCACACCAAGGTCGGCAAACTGGGTCCCAATCATGACCACGCTCATTGCCAGGGCATAGACCCCCCTCAGCTCAGGGCCCATGATTCGAGTTACGACAATCGACATGACGCCCGCGACGCCTATCAAGAAGACCCGTGTGCCGAAAGTGGCCGTTACGGCTTGCGCCGTTGGGGAAGTGACACGCGATCGGAGCCGGGTGGCAAGCGCCCGCGCGCTTCGCCGCGTCGAAACAGTCAAATCGTTGTAGGTGCTCGACATCAAAATGCCCGTATCATTCGATCCGAAGCCTGAACACTCAGACCTTCACGAACTCAGTTGCGGCGACTACTTCCTCGCAAAGGCGATAAGATACCAACCCAGCCACCGTTCGAGCAGTGGTTCGCAGAATTTCGGAAGCCACCTGCCGAAGGGCGGTATATGTGTGCGGTCAAAATGGCCAACCTGGAATCGGGCCTCGCTGAAATCGGTCAGCATATGCCGCAATTGCCCCTTGCGGTACGTCTTAACCAGCGGCTTGATGTTGATGCCGTCGGCCCCGCATTCGACAGTCGCCATCAGACCCTGATAACCTAATTCCCGCAGCTTTCCGTGAAGCAGCCCCGTGTACAGCAGCTTGTGTACGAGATGGAATCCGCTGAAGGTGCGATAGACGGTCATGATGAACTGGCCGCCCGGCTTCAACACCCGATAGGCCTCGGAGATACAACGGACCGTGTCGGGTGTGTGGTGCAGCACGCCGTTGGAGTAGACCACGTCGAAGAACTCGTCGGGGAAGTCGATGTTCGAGGCATCGTTGAGCTTCAGTATGCAGTGCCTGCCGTGAACCTCGAAGTTCTTCTTCGCCAGGCGATGGTGTTCTTTTGTGATGTCGATGCCGTAGACTTCCGCTCCCTCCTCGCAAAAGCTGAGCAGGTCGGTGCCCATCCCGTGGCCCATCTCGAGCACCCGCTTCCCCTTGCCGACGGAAAAGTCGACGGTACGCTTAA
>CAZDHN010000087.1:0-13580 GCA_964505115.1 uncultured Planctomycetaceae bacterium | reverse complement strand
ACCCAATTCTCCGCCACTCAGCCCAAGATTCTGTTACCCAAGTCGGAGTCTATCCGAAAAGTGTTACCTCGATTTGAACCAGGCCGAACTTCAGCCTAAGCGGGACCTGCGATAACGCCACGGGTTGCGCCGAGGCGGGGCCGCAAAGCGGCCAACCTTGCGCCCGCGACGCGGAAGCGTCGTAACGAGGTATAACGAATCGGCTACTTGCCAACCGCCCGCAAGCGGACGGGGCCGAGGTAGGTTACGGTTAGATGGTCGCCGACACGGCGTTTGTCGATCACGCGGAAGCGGAGTTGGAGTTCGGGCTTGCCGCGGGCGGATTCGGTAACGTCGAGCGATACCCAACCGTTGCCGGGGCGGGCTGGGGCGATGTCTTCTTCCCAGGCCAGCCGGTCGTTTATCCAGAGCTGCATGTAGCGATGGCCGGGATAACGGTTCTCCAGCCGGGTGTCGTTGACGAAAAAATCGAGCATCAGCCGGGCCTTGCTTCCAGTGGACGAGGGGCTCTTCGGTACGGGCAGCTTCGCGCTGACTTCGGCCCTGTCGCCAACCTTCGAGGGTCTTGTGCGCGGGTAGCCGATGGCGACCAGCGCGTTGCCCTTGAAGTCGAACGGGCCCAGGCAGAATTCGCCCCGCCAATAGGGCGGCGTGCCGAGCCAATCGGCCGCTTTTAGCTCGGCCAGTGGCTTGCCGTCGGGCGGGTTCGACAGGCCGGCCAGCAAGAGGTCCAGTTCGTCGGCGCGAACCGACTGCTTATAGGGAAACAAATCGGCGACGGGACTCTTGATGAGCTTGCGAAAGTAGCCGGTCATCCTCTGGCGACGTTGTTTGGCAAGCTGTTTCCAGTGGTCGATCGAGCCGAGCCGGCGACGCCAGGTGGCAACGTAGTTGTCAACCTCCTTCAAATCGCCCAACTCCCGTTCGATTCTCACCAGTTGCGGTTCCACCTTAGCGCGGGTTTGCTTGAGGAACTGCTCGGCCTCGTCCACCTTGCCGGTGTCGAGCAGGCCGAGAATGGTCTGCTCGATATCGGCCGCCAGGTGTTCTGGATAGTCGAGCAATGCCATGCGTCGGGCGTAGTCGAGCGTGGCGCGAAGCGGTTCCAGGTAGACGTTTTCCAGCCGGGTCGCGTCGATTGCCGTTTGGCTGGGTGCTTCACGATTCAACACGGCAGCCAGCTTGTCCAGTTCATCCAGCAATGCCAACGCCTTGGGCCGGTCGGCCACGTCCTTGAGCCGGCAAGGCCAGCCCTGATACGATTTGCTGCCCGCCGGCCAGAAATGCCAGGGCGGAAGCTCGAACAGGTCCTTCAAGGCCGAGAGCTTGTCGTCCAGCGTCGCGGCCGTCTCGACCATGTCAGGCCCGTACACCTGACCGTAGATCGCCCGACGCGTGCATTGCCAGTCGTATCGGGCCGGCTCCCAGGACCAGCGGCCGATGTCGCCGACCTGATACTCTTCCGGCCATCCGCCGCAAACGCCCCAGAGCAGCACGCAACTGGTGTTCTTGGCCGCGTCGCGAAGTTGGTCGTACTTGGGCTGATGCCAACCCATTTCCAGCGGCTGGATGTTGACGTAGCCGGGCTTCCAGTTCTTGCGCAGCGGGCACAACACGCCGCCGTTGTGCAGGAACCCGCCGCGCATGTTAACCAGATTATGCCACCAGCCGGGAAGACTCTTCATGCCGATACGTCGGGCGGTGGCCGCGTCACCGACGCAAGGTGTCCGAGTGAACAGCCATTGGGCCTCCGCCATGCCCCATTCGGTCGCCGCCGTGTGGTTGAACGGCATGTCGATCGTCTGGTACTCCTTCCATGGCGGCGTGATGGCGATCTTCCGGCCGGTCATGTCGTGTTTGGCGCCCAGCTCAAGCACGCGGGTAATCACCTGTTGGGCGCTGTCGCCGGCGCCCGTGTCGTCGAACGAGATCCACAGCCCGTCGACACCCAAGTCGATCAGCTCCTGGAACGTCTTGATTACCAGGCCGATCTGCTCGGGCTTCACCGCGCAGGAGACCGTCCCATATACGAACAGCCCACGACGGTGCGACTCGGCGATCATCCGGCTGATCAGCGGCCGGTCCAACGGCTTGCCGGGCGGCAGACCCATCGAAGCCTTGCGGGCGGGGAAGACGATCGTCGGCTTGACGTCCTGGTCGTCGCGGACATCGGTGAAGTTGATTCGGGCGTGAAGATAGGCGTCCAACGCGCCGGGCACCAAGTGCTGCTTGATGACCGAATGCGGACGACCCCGCCAGGCGATGCTGGGCCAATCGCGGATCTCGACGACGGGCAGCACGACCTTTTCGCCCTCGGCACGCATCAGATCGAACACGGTGTTCTGCCCGTAGATTACCCCGCGCGGATTGCCGCCGCCGATTAGCACCACCTGCCGAGGGCCGTCGTCCAGGAAGCGGATCACGAAGCCGTCGTGGCCGGGCGAGTCGGCGCTGAGCTCGATCTTGTGCTTCTTGCACAGTTCGGCGAGCAGCCCGTTCGTGTCGACCTGACCCAAGAGCAGCACTTGCCGCGCGCCGACCGGTATATCGGTCTCCAAACTGATCGGCAGCTTTCGCTTGAAGCGACGTTCGATTTGCGTCTGCAACTGCTCGGCCGCGTAGCGTTCCGGTTCGGTCGCCTTTGCTCCTACGACGATGGCCGCCACGCCGGGCGTTTCCAGCGTCAGCGTGCGGTTCAGATCGCGATACTCCTTGGGCGGCGGTACGATCGGACACGGGGTCGGCTTGTCAGCGCCCCTGGCAATGCAGGCAAGAGCCAGCAGTAAACAGGCGGGCATCAGTCGAGCAAATTGCATCGGTGGGGCTCCGTGGAGGGTTGTAAGTTGTTTCACGGGGTGCCACTGCTGGCTTGCCCAGCAGTGTCGTCGTGGCGGTTGTGCTTCGCACTGCTGGACAAGCCAGCAGTGGCACACGTGCAGTTACGCCTTGTTCGTTCGTCGCCACGTCGCGAACAGCAGGTAGCAGCAGGTGGCGGAAACGGCCGTGAGGATCGCCGCCGGCCAGTAGTTGCCGTAAATCCAGTATCCGGTGGCCAGCAAGGCGCCGTAGACGACGATACAGCCGAGTGCCATGCAGGCCAATTCCATGGGCACGCCCCAGGGCGCGGTCGAGTCGAGCTCCTCGATGCCGTCAGCTCGGGCCCGGTCCAAAACGGCCTTCCAGCCGGGTCCGCCCGGCCGGATCAGCGAGCAGAAGCTACGCAGAGTTTCTTCTTTGGTGGGTCGGGTAAGAAAGGTGACGACCACCCAGCAGGCGGTTGTGATTGCCACGCCCACCACGAGCTTTTGCGAAGAGCCCAACGGCAAGTCGGAGGCTTCCAGCCCGACCGCCACGACGAAGGAGGCGACCATGGCGGCGATTTCGCTGAAGGCGTTTATCCGCCACCAGAACCAGCGGAGTATGAACAGCAGCCCGGTGCCGGCCCCGATCTGAAGCAGTATCCGGAAGACCTGCAGCGCGTTGCTCAATAACAACCCGGCGGCGGCGGCGGCGATCATCATCGCCACGGTCGCGATCCGCCCGGCCAGCACGAGTTCCTTTTCAGGTGCCTCGGGGCGCACGAACCGCTTGTAGAAATCGTTGATCACGTAGGACGAACCCCAGTTCAAGTGGGTCGAAAGGGTCGACATGAAGGCGGCGATCAGCGAGGCCAGCACCAGTCCACGCAGCCCGCTGGGCAGCAGCGTCATCATGGCCGGATAGGCCAGGTCGTGCTTGACGACGTGCGGGTCGAGGTGCGGGAAGGCGATCTGGAGCGACTCGATGGTGGGAAAAACGATGATCGAACAGAGCGCGACCAATATCCAGGGCCAGGGCCGCAAGGCGTAATGGGCGACGTTGAACAGCAACGTGGCGCCGGTGGCGTGCATTTCGTTCTTCGCGGCCAGCATCCGCTGGGCGATGTATCCGCCGCCGCCCGGCTCGGCGCCGGGATACCAGACGCTCCACCATTGGACGGTCAGTGGTATTATGAAGATGGAGAGCATCAGGTCGGTGTCGCTGAAGTCGGGAAACATCGAGATCTTGGTCTGGACGACCTCGTTCGCCAGCAGCCCCGACAAGCCTCCGACGCTATCGAGGTTCAGCAGATAGACGGCCGCGGCGATGGCCCCACCCATCGAGATCACAAAGAGGATAAAGTCGGTAATCAGCACGCCGGTCAGGCCGCCCAACATACTGTAGATGGCCGTCACGGCGCCGGCGGCCAGAATGGTTTGGGTGGGCGTGGTGCCCAGCATGGTCCCGGCTATTTTGATGGCCGCCAGCATGGCCGAGGCCATCACGATCACGTTGAACAGCACGCCCAGGTATACCGCCCTGAAGCCGCGGAGGAAAGCGGCCGGCTTGCCGCTGTAGCGGAGTTCGTAGAACTCGATGTCGGTCATCACGCCGGAACGTCGCCAGAGCTTGGCGTAGACGAAGACGGTCAGCATGCCGGTTAGCAGGAAGGCCCACCAGATCCAGTTCCCAGCGACTCCCTGCTGGCGGACGATGTCGGCGACGAAGTTTGGCGTGCCGGCCGAGAAGGTGGTGGCCACCATCGACATACCCAGCAGCCACCAGGGCATCCCTCGCCCGGAGAGGAAGAACGAGGCCGAGTCTTTCCCGGCTCGCTTCGCCACGGCCACGCCCACCACCAAGGTGAAGGCGAGAAAGGCGATGATGATCGTCCAGTCCAAGTAGTCAATTGTCATGTTGGCCGTCACTCCGTGCGCGGTTCAATTCTGTAGCCGGATTCGCAAGAATTCGGATCGTTACATCACGGCTGAATTCTTGCGAATCCAGCTACGGGTAGATTACTTCCGGCCGGTCGCCTAATCGTCACGTCGCAAGTAGCCAACATGGCTTCGGCAATGCGGATGCGGAAGCGTTTTGCCGCATTATACAGCGATGCAACGTTCTTGGGATTGTCTCTATTGGTCAATTCATGGTCTCTATTGGTCAAAACGATGACGTAGAGCTTCGACCGTGGATCGATCCAGATCGACTGGCCGGTCCAGCCCGTATGAGTTGCTGAACAGGCCGGCGTTTCCGACTGGCTGTAACCAAGCGGGAACTTCGCCACACGGTTTGAAATCATACGGAGGCTTGGCGCGGCCCTAGCTCGCAACCACGCCTTTCGATTACGTCCCCCAACCCTCGGCTCTGCCGGGGGATTGCCGCGACTACCAAGTCATGTGCGGTCGCGACGCCACGGCGACTCCCACCGCCAGCGTGAAGGCGAAGAAGGCGATGATGATCGTCCAATCCAGGTAGTCAATTGTCATGGCAACGGTTACTCTTGACGTGCAAAGTGTTGGTCAGTTTCCATGGCGGAAAGCGGTTGGCAGTCGCTCCCCTCTCCCAAAAGGGAGAGGGGAGATTCTCCGCTACACAAACTCATTACAAATACTCGGCCGGGAACTTCCACGGGGCGCGATACTCGGGCTGGCCCGCCTTGGTGGCTGCCGCGTCGTCGATTATCGTCTCGGTGGCTGGGTCGAAACGCAAGTCGCGACCCAACTTCATCGCCAGATTGGCCAGCATGTTGGAAGTGTTCAGCCTGTGAGCGTACTGCACGTTGCAGCTCGGTTGCTTGCGAGTACGGATGCCGTCGAGCCACTCGCGTTCGTGGCCGGGCGAGGAGGGGATCGACTTCTCCGGCGGCTCGGCTTTACCCAACGCCGGCGTCTGCGGCACGACTTTGTACGATCCATAGGTGCCGAACAGCGCTCCCTCGACGCCTTGCAGGTAGTAGCCCAACCGTCGCTGCACGCCACCAGGCACGCCATGCTTTCGGAACTGGTTAACGTCCTGCAAGTTGAACCCAAAGCTGCTCACCTGCGACATCGACCAGGTTAGCGTCGTCTCGGGAAATTCCAGCGTCGCCTCGTGCGTGTCGGGCGCGTCGGTGTTGTCCTTGACGAAACGCTTCGAGCCAAAACTGCTCACCCGAGTGGGGAAATTCAATCCCAAGGCCCAGAACGGCAGGTCGAGGATGTGCTCGCTCATGCCGCAGGTGCGACCGCCGCCGTAGTCCATCCACAGCGTATGGGCGTAGCCGCTCTTGACGATGTTGATGTTGAACGGCTGGATCGGCGCCGGACCGGCCCAGGCGTTCCAGTCGAGACCCTTGGGCGGATCGCTGTTGGGTGGGTTGCCTTCGCCGTCGGGTGCGTGGTTGGCCGCCAGGAAACATCGGGCCACGGCGATCTTGCCAAGCTTGCCCGAGCGGACCCACTCGACCACGCGACGATAGGTTTCCGAAGAGTGGATCTGCGTGCCCAGTTGGAACACCCGCTTGTGCTTCAGCACGGCGTTCTTGACCACGCGGCTCTCGGCCAGGTGCAGCGTCATCGGCTTCTGCAGGTAGATGTCCTTGCCCGCCTCGCAGGCGTCGACCGCCTGGCGGCAGTGCCACTGGTGCGGCGTGGCGATGATCACCGCGTCGACATCCTTCTGCTGGAGCAACTCGCGGTAATCGTGAAACGTTTTGGCGTCCTTGTGCAGTGCCGCCTTGGCGTTGAGATGCGCTTTCCAGACGTCGCACAGCGCCGTGATGGCCACGTCGGGATACTTGGCACAGTTCTTCAGATTGCCCCCACCCATCCCACCACAGCCGATCAAGCCGAGTTGGATTTTGTCGTTCGGGCCCGGCTTACCGGGGGCGGCCAACGCGCTTCGAGGGATCAGTGTTGGAACGGCAGCGCCGACCGCCGTGGCCTTGGCTGTGGTCGAGAGGAACTTGCGTCGTGAAAGCTCGTGTTTTTCGGACATTGGAGGTCTCCTGGTTGGTGGTGGTGGTTAGATGTTCAAACGGTAGAGGCGGGAGTCTGAAAACGGGGACTGGCTCCGTCGAGGGCCTGATTCCGCAGTGGTTGGCCGGTTTGCCGACGGTGCCTGTCCCCTTTTTCGGACGGGGCATTGGCGCGAACCGCGAAAAAAGGGGACAGGCACCTCGCGACAACCGGTTTCGCGAGAATTCGAGCTACTTCAGGCTCGGAGCCAGTCCCCATTTTTCACTCCCGTTATCGGTTATCGTTGTTAGTTGGAAATACTCGCTTCGGCCGGTTTGGCGTACGATTGCCAGACGTCGGCAAGCTGTACGTCGTTGCTCAGGCCGGGGTGGATCCAGAGCCGGTACTTCAGCACCAGCGGCTTGCCCTTCGGCAGGTCAACCTGGCGGTCGCCCGGCCAGGCCGGCTGCACCGATCGCCAGGGCGGATACTTACCCGGCTCGACGCCTCGGCATTTGGGACAGTTGGGGTAGTCGGGGTTGCCGACGTTCTCCAGCAGGGCCATGCCAGCCGGTCCCTTGCCGCCAGGAAAATTGCCCGTCAGATGGAACCAGGCCTTACGCGGTGTCTTGCCGGCCGGGTCGAACCGCATGTCGATCTTCCGCTGGTCGAACTTGGGATAGGTGCGGAAGTTGAACCCGCCGTAGCTGGCACCGGGTCGACCGGCGATCGACACTTCGTCGACCAGGGCGACCAGGCAAATCTCGATGTCGATGAACCGGCAGCGGTCGGTCTGGTGGAACGCCCGGATGACGACGCGCTCGTTGACGATGGGCGTTTTGTCACCCCATTTCCAAACACTCTCGGCATCGATTAGTGCCAGCACGGGCCCCGATACGACCCGATGCATGGCGACCGGTCGGGCCCAACCGCCACCCGGCTGAGTTGGCAGCACTCGAACGGCCCAAATATCCCGGGCTTCGCCCTTGTAGCGGACGACCGGCCAGGCCCAACAGATGCCGCGGTGGTGCGGATGGTTGAGCGAGTAGTCGTCGGTCATCTCCTCGCCGTCGGGCCCGAAGACCGGGTGGATGTAATCGCCTCGGGCGTAAAACAGCGGCGGCTTGGTCTGTTTCTCGAACTTCTCGACAACCGGCGGCGGCGGCGGAACCGTACCGTGGTTGTACCGTAGCACGGGCGAGTCGCCGTCGGCCACGTCGACCGCCTCGGTTTTGGTATCGTACTTGGCCGCCACCGGCCCGGCCGTCGGCTTTTCGCCGATAACCAAGCGGAAACTTCGCTGGCCTTCTTCTCCCGGCGGCATCAGCCACCAGAGCGTGCCCTTGCTGGAACCCTTTTCATTGGAGACGAACTGTGCCGCCACGGGAGACGCGGACTTCGTGCCGGTGACTTCAACCAGTTGCAAGTTTTGGGATTTGGATGCCGCGTCCTTACCGAGCAGCGCCTGCAAATCCACTTCAATCGAGACGGGCGCCGCCACTCGGGCAGACGCTCCGGCCGTGTCGCTAACAACGAGTACCGGTCCGGCGGCCATTGCCTGCCCGGCGGCCAGCGCCAGGCCGATAGTCAACATACCAATCAGATTCTTCATGTCATGAGTCTCCTTAACTACGGGGTGGGATGGGGTGGTGGAAACGTTACTCCATTTTGATGTCGATCGTATTGGGTCCGGTCGCTTCGACCGTCACGACGATGCCCGAGGTGTCGTAGCGGTTGTATTTCTTGGGCACCAGGGCCTTCACCTCCGGTACGCCCGTGTAATCGACGCCTCCTTCGACGGTCGGGTCGGGGCGTCCGCCCGGTCGAGGCGGCATGGCCACGACCGCCACGGCGTGCTGGCCGGCCACGGCTTCGAGCCGGTAGCGGCCGCTTGCGTCGATCAAGGCCGGCTTGCTGGGCGGCCCCTCCTTGGGCACGAACATCACGATACCCAAGGGTAGCGGCTTGCCCTGGTAGCTGACCGTGCCGCTGACCGGATACGTTTTGGGCCCCGCCTGGCCGCAGCCGCACACCACCGCGGTTGCCAGCGCGAGTATCAACACCAAATACAACGGGCCAAGGGCGGCGCGGCCATGTCCCGCGCGGTGCCCGCGTCTCAAGGCGTCCATTTTGTTTGTTCTCCCCCGTTGATGGTGGCCAGATCCTCGTAAACTTCGAACTCAATCGTCTCGCCCAGGAAATGCACGCTTCCGTCGGCAAAGGCGAACTGGGCTCCGCCCGGATGGGCGCTGCCGAAATACAGATCGTTGAACAGGCAGGTCCGCCCGGAGGTGCAATCGCTGTAGCAAAGGACTTTCGGGTCGGAGTTGATCGGCCAGGTGACGTTCTTGGCCGAGGCGACGCAGATGTACGTGTTGTCGCAGGCGCCGCGAGTCCAGACTCGTAGCGAGTAGACGCGTTCCCCAACGGCCAGCGTGTTGGACGAACCGTCGCGAATGTCGCTGATTCGCGTGCTGCTCCAGGGGTAGAAGGGCCCGTCGGTCGCCTGGTTGCCGCAAAGCGACTGTTCCAACTCGACGAAGTCGTCGTCGCGGCCCGGGCCCATCACGCCGGCATAGTTGGTGGTTAGTAACTCGGCGCTGAGCGGATCGGAAGGTTGCCGGCCGTCGCTGGGGCACTGCAAACAGGCGGGGCACTGTTTGCCCATTTGGAGATTCGTGCCCGAGTAAACCGATTGCAGTGGCTGGATCTGGTCGTAAATCGCCTGCTGTTCCAGGTACGGCAGCAGGAAGACGAACAGCCCGGTCACGTCCTTGCCAAGGGCGTTGGCGGCCCCCGGCGGGAAGGAGCCCAACGCCTGGTGGTAGTTGTGCAGGGCCAGGCCGATCTGCTTGAGGTTGTTTGCACACTGCAACCTTCTGGCCGCCTCCCGGGCCGCTTGAACGGCCGGCAACAACAGCGCGATCAGGATGCCGATGATCGTAATCACCACCAATAGCTCGACCAGCGTGAACCCGGCGGCCCGCGGACGCAACCGCGTCGGGCAACCTGCCCGCTTTCCGCATTGACGTGTGATTGGCGAACAGAAGTTCATCGTGGATATCCCCGTATAACAAATCCGCACAAGTCGCAAGTTTCCCCCTCAGGGGACGCTTGAAACTCCGAATTGAATGTATGCCCGCAATACCACCCGTCCCCCGGCAGAGCCGGGGGCTGAGGGACGAAATCGCGGCGTTTGGTTGCGTCCTCAATTCAAACGCAAGTATTGGTTCCCGGCCGTCCTTTGCGACGTCGCATCGGCCTTTACCACCCCAGGTCGATGCGATGGCGATTGGAGGGAGGGCGGCCCCTATTCTCTGGGAGCCTGAGCGGAGGTTGGACGTATTCCAGCATCCATTTGCGATTCGTTTAGTTCTGTTAGACCGGGTTCTCGCAAAAACGCCTGAAAAACAGGGCGATTCGCAACCCAGGTACGCACTTTTGGGATGAACCAATTTTATACACTTAACACTAGGCGCGTTTTCTGCGCAGTCGCATAACGCCTAACAGCATCGTTACGCCACAGATCAGCAACACAACAGAACTCGGCTCCGGTACGATGGTAACAGCAAAGTTATCGTACAGGCCGGATGTTGCTCCGTTAGTTGACCCTATCCAACCTCTATAGACTAGTCCGACATTGTTCAAGGTGCCTAGCTGGTCTGTTGTGAATGTCTTATTTGTCGAGAACGAATTCGAACCCTCGGTGATCGTGACCGATAACTTGTAGTCATCACCATCCGGTTCGACATCGACAACCATCGATTGCAGAGGAGTACTAGTACTTTCGGTTGGCGTAAATCCCATACCAATATACGCTGTTTCGTCAGAGGTAGCGAGATTACGCCATTTAAATCCGGCGCTATGACCTGGCAGGTAAAGGCCCGCGATGTTGCCGATACTAATTCCAGCCAAAACACTACCTGCGGAGTCGTTCACTGATGCGCCGAGATCGGCGGCAACTGTGAAATCGGTACCGAAGGTAGCGGTGCCAAAGAGGTCACTGGATGTCTGAGCCGCCACGCCCTCGGCAGAACCGGAGGCAGCGGCCTGAGCGATTCCTAATACGCCATTGGCAACCGTAGGTGTCATCGTTCCATTGTTTGCCGTGAAACTCCAATCGGAGTAGCTGGTCCCAGGGAATGGGTCGGCGTCGGTCGAAAAAGTTTCGGTAATGGTGATGGTTCCGGCGTTACAGAAATTCGCGCCGAGGGCGACCGCCACAATGGCGATCAGCAGAACAATTCTAAATTCTTTAACATGTGTCATTGTAAAGTTCCTCATTCAGTGAAAGTAAAAACAAGTTTCGTGGCTTCTTTGCCAAAAGTCGGGCGATTTCCATTTCGACCCCTACGTGCCCCCGTGTTTGTCCTTTTGTTTTGGTTGTGTTGTCCTCCAGTGGTTGAGTTGATTCTTACGTGTATCC
The DNA here is from genome assembly GCA_964505115.1 of uncultured Planctomycetaceae bacterium. Taxonomy (GTDB): domain Bacteria; phylum Planctomycetota; class Planctomycetia; order Pirellulales; family Thermoguttaceae; genus CAZDHN01. The sequence goes on along the minus strand of CAZDHN010000087.1, from coordinate 2,417 downwards.
TCATTTATCGCCGGGCAGGCCCGACGGCTAATTTTTGTCCTTTTGGCCATCTTTGATACCCAGTGGGGCAAGTGCCTTGGCCACGCCTGACACAACGTCTCGGGTGGCGTCGATGGAATTCGTAAATACGTGGGTCTGAAAAAACTTCCCGTCGGGAATCACAACCTTCTTCCAGGCTTCGAGGTTTTCGACCATGTCCTTCCCTTCTCGCACTAGTTCATCGAAGACAGCCTGGACAGCCATCGTCGCGTTGTCGTCGAGTTCTTGTTTTCCGGCCACTGCGTCGGCGATGGTGTAGATCGACTTAGTCATTCGCAGATACCCCCGAATGATGCGGCTTTCGAGGATGATGGCTGGGTCGTTAATCTCTTTGGCGAGCTCGAGAGCCTTGTCACAGACGGCCAGATCGTTATCCATGTGTTCGACGTTTGGGAAGTAGCGGAACATTCCGCTTCCGAGCTTGAATTGCGTTCGTTTTTCGATTATTCTCGGTACGCCACCCCAGACACGGGGAATTCTCGCACCATATATGTCCCAGCCAACTGGCCCCAACATAACTGCCCAGTCAGCCACCTTCCGGATCGGCCAAACCGCGACGCGTTGCCCAAGCGGCGGCGAACTCCCACTCAGTTCGTCCGTGCGCGTTCCACGACCATTCGGCCACGGCGGTTACATTGAAGTCGCAGAAGCGGTTATCCGACGGCACATATCCGCAAGTACACTTGAGGCCCTTGTTGACGAACTCGGTCATGCGGTACTTGATAAATTGCGGGCAACTCCAAGGGCTGAGACAAGCCCACGTGCCAACATACTGTGGACAGCAACTCAGCCAGCGACCCTGCTTGGCGAAGTCCGCCATCAGTGGATAGACCATCTCCTTGCGCGCCGAGTTGTACGTCAGACTGCCATGGTAGTAGATGATGCCAATCTCGGGATGATCTGAGACGACAGCTAATATCTTGTCGTTGAACTTGTAGGTGCCCTGACTGACGAGAATGCGAAGGCGAATACTGGGGTTCTTCTTTCGCGCGAGTTGCCAGGCGCGGACACACGCCTCGGCTTCCAACACCTGCTGCGGCTTGTCCTTGCACTTCGGGCAAGTACATCGCACGGGGTTCTCCGAAAGCCACACACAGATGTCTTCGACACCTTTCGTCGTGGCCAGCGACAGAAACCACGTGGCCAGGATATCAATAGCTTTCGGCTCGGAAAAACACATGGCGATGACGTGAGGGTGCGTTTTCAGTTGCGCGTGCGGTCCCTTGCCACGTACCTCGGGATACCGCTTGAAAACACCCGTTCTCTGTAGCTGCTCAAGGTGATTGATGATGGGAACCCAATTGACTGCATGCAGCCGTGCCGCCTCTTGACGCGCTGTGTTGATCGGCGCCACGGGACGCCCTTTGGCGTCAAATCCCAGACGCGACCAGACTTCGACAAGGTTGAGCTTCAAATCGGCGAAGTGCTCGATGTCGCGGATTACGCTAGTCGCATACCAACAACCCCACTGGCCACGCTCGGCCAGGTCGGGCCAATCGAGCACGGCAACCACCGGCAACGTGATCTTGCCGGCCGTTAACTTCGGTTCGATCAATTGCTCAAGCGTTTTCAGGCCGTGATGTACACCGCGATCGGTCAGCGCGGCCACCGCGATACCTCGTTCCGGCAGAGGCGTGATGACGTAAGCTTCGTTGGAGTTACTCAGCCCACTAAGCTCGCACGCACCAGGGATCAACATGCCATCGATCTTTCCCTCGGCGTCGCAAACACCGACATGAATCCGGAACTGGCCCCCAAACTCCTTGACACCCGTTTTCTTGGTGATAAGCCGAGCAAGCTCATCAACGGCCGTCCGCTCGACGTCGGTTGCATCGCGACGCGGACAGAACTTGATTTCCGAGGCCGGAAGTACGAACTTGCCTGCAAAGCGTACTCGCTTCGGCAGAGGAATGAGCCACCGCAACCACTCCTTGGCTTCGTCGTTGGATACTGCATCAACGGTGGAATCCGCTGTCGAGGCAATTGCCCAATCCGGCCGCGGGATGACGGTCGGCATTTTGGTCTCCGCGGCGACGGCCAGGGTTGACAGGGCGGCGATGGTCAGAAACAACGCGATGGTTTGGCGGATCATTTGCGGCGTGCTCCTTGTTAGTTTCTGTTGTGGAACGTCCCTCAGCCCCCGGCTTTGCCGGGGGACAAGGCGGCCACGGGACTCAATCCCCCGGCAAAGCCGGGGGCTGAGGGACGTTCTGTTACATCAAAACGTCACCGGCCCCCCGGCCGCAATGCTGTCGTAACAAGCGTTCATGGCTTCGATCGTTCGGCGATGCCATTTCAAGTTGATTCGCGGCGTGTTGCCGTTGCGCACACAGTCGACGAACTCGTCGACCAGGCCGATCCACTCGTCGAAGTAGGTG
>CAZDHN010000086.1:0-13636 GCA_964505115.1 uncultured Planctomycetaceae bacterium | reverse complement strand
GTTGGGGTAATTCGAATCGCCCGTACCATTCAGCCACGTGCCGTCTTCACCGACGAGAATCAAGAACTCCTTGAGGCATTTGCTGAACACATTGGTCGTATCGTTGGCCGCGTAGAGCAAGTGTCATTCAAGGAACTCTGGGACGATCTCTTTCAGACCGGAATCAAGCTGAATCGGGGTGACTTTGCAAGCTACTTGCAGCGTGTCACCGACCAGGTGCCTCGCTTTCTCGGTGCCCAGGCATGTTCGCTTTTTCTCCAAGAATTCGGGCCGTCAGGTCCAGAACTTCGACTTCGGGCAACAACCACAGGTGCACCCCTGCAAAATAAAGTTGGGCGGGCCTCATATGCCATTGGAGAAGGGCTGACAGGCTGGGTTGCGAAGTACATTCAGGCACTGTGCCTTCGCGATGTCGATGATGAGTCCGAATTGGCGGAATACGAGAACCTAACCCACAAAGGCAAACACGAAGAGTACGTTAAGAGTCACTCTTCATTCTTGGCGTGCCCTATCTATATCGAAGACACGGTGTTTGGCGTCATCCGGGTTGCTCAAGACTCGCAAGGCGAATCATTTTCCGCATCTGACCAGCGCAACCTAGAGTATTTCGCTAGAAATCTGGCAGTGCTTGTGCAGAATGTTTCCCTTTTTGAAAGTCTTGAGGTCGAAAAGGAAGACGCTCTCGATAAGCTCGGGAGAACGCAGAACCAACTTGCCGAGTTGACCAGAGTATTAGCAGCTGATTTGGCTGGGCTTCAGCGCCTATTGCCTGACTTATCAGCAAATCCCGCTACGGGTACAAAGCAATTCGGCCCAATCATCGTTGACGTTAAGCCAAAGGATAGACGCAAAGTGTTCGTCGGAATGCCATTCTCTTCCAACTATATGAATGCTTACAAATTTGCGATTCGACCAGCTGTGGAAGAAGCGGGTTTCGTTCCGTGGATCGCCTTCGAAGAGAAGCGGGCTATTGACATCATGAGGAAGCTTTACGAGGCAATCCAGTCATGTCACATTGGAATCGTTGATATCAGTGAATGGAACGCAAATGTGCTATTTGAACTTGGCATACTCTATGAACGCAATCAGCCGGTACTACTCCTCAAACGCGAAGGTGCAGCCGTTCCTACTGACTTAGCTGGCTTTGAGTATATTCCCTATGGAGACTATGAAAGACTTCATAAGGAAATCGTAACGCGATTGCGAGGATACACATAAACGCATCTAACAAATTGTTGAACCGGCGTTGGCTCACCTTTCGGTTTTCCAAACTCGTTTCCTCTTCTTGGTCTTTCAACGTTCCATCGTGCTTGTCCGCCGACCCAGTTGACTTAAACGTTATACACCAAGAGGACGCAGGAGAATCCTATGCAAGACGTAGTCGCGCGATTGGAGCGCCTTATCGAAGAAGGCCAGTCCTTCACATATGAGAACTTTTCCGAGCAATCTGACCGCGGCTATCCAGAATCTCTCACTCCCCAATGGTTCTCGTGGACGGGCCGGACTCGAATGCTTGTTGAAGCAACTCTCGGGATGGAATCGCCTGTCGGCGAGATACTCTCCATCGGCGTGAACACAAGTGTCATTGGCCATGGTCGAGATGAATTCAACAACGCCAAATCGCACATCATAGGCGCTTTGAGAACGGCACTCGATGGAATCCAGGAGGGGTTTCCCGCGCGGAGTCCGATAGGGAATTCCGAAAGTGCCGCAGCTGCCAATGGCCGTGTATTCATCGTTCACGGCCACGACAACGAACTGAAAACAGATCTTGAAGTATTTCTGAAGAACGTGGGGTTGGATCCAATCGTGCTTCATCGGGAAGCGGATCAGGGCGCTACACTACTTGAAAAATTCGAGCGCCATAGCGACGTCGGGTATGCCTTCATCCTCCTGACTCCAGACGAAGTCGCCTACACCGTGGCTCAACTCTCACTCGCCGAGAGTGATCGCGCAATGGAAAAACGTGCTAGACCAAACGTCATATTCGAATTCGGCTTTTTTGTTGGCAGACTTGGTCGTTCAAAAGTCTGTTGTCTGTATAAGGGTGGCGTAACGCTTCCCAGCGACCTAAACGGTTTGGTTTACAAGAAGGTCACTGACTCAGTCGAGGGCCAAGGTTTCAGCCTGATCAAAGAACTGCGGGCGGCCGGTTACGCAATCAACGTGTGAGTCACCGTACAAGAACTTGCTCGACCGGAGCAGCGTTTGGGCGCGGAATCTGAGATCGAAAATCGTTGTTTCGCCAACCCGCTCAACTCAAACATCAGCCCAATGCTAATCAACCTACACGCCGCCTGGATTGGATTTCTGCTGGGATGCATCGCCGGCGCTCTGCCGGGGTTGTTCTTCCATGGGGAGGAGTGGCTGGGTGGGTACGGCTCCTGGCCGAGACGCATGATCCGGCTGGGGCACGTGGCGTTCTTTGGGATCGGGGCGCTTAATCTTGGCTTCGCGCTGACGGTAAGAACGCTTGGGCTGGAAGGCGGACTGCAAACCACGTCCGTCCTGCTTATCGTGGGGGCGGTGGCAATGCCGACGGTCTGTTATCTGTCGGCATGGAAAGCGACGTTCCGAAATCTGTTCTTCATCCCGGCCACGTCCGTCACGGTCGGCATCGGACTATTTGTATGGAGGTTGCTTGCATTATGAACATTGGCCTGTTTCCCATGAGCGGTATTCGCTGTTGTGACGCGGAGTTGCTCGAGCTTGGCTTGACCCTGCCAGGCTTCGTGGAGCGAAGCAAGACGATCGCCTCGCTGCCCAGCCTCGGCCTGCTGACCCTGGCCGGCATGACGCCCGACCGGCATCGGCTGAATTACGTCGAAGTGCCCGACGGCAAACTGCTCGACCCGCTGCCGACGGGCCTCGACCTGGCGGCCATTTCAACCTACAGCGCCCAAGTTGGCGAAGCCTATGAATTGGCCGAACGCTTCAAGGCCGCCGGGGTTCCGACCGTGATCGGCGGCCCGCACGTTACGGCCCTGCCCGACGAGGCACTCGAACATTGCGACGCCGTGGTGGTCGGCGAAGGGGAACCTTTTTGGCCGCGGGTGCTAGAAGACGCCGAGCGCGGTCAACTTCAACAGTATTACAGAGCGGATGACAACGGGGACGACAATGAATACGACATGGCCGACGCGCCCGTGCCCGCCTTCGAGTTGCTCGACATCTCGAAGTACAACCGCCTGACCGTCCAGACCAGCCGGGGTTGCCCGCACCAATGCGAGTTCTGCGCCGGGTCGGTTATTCTCACGCAGCGCTACAAGCAGAAGCCGGTCGCCAAGGTGTTGGAAGAGATCGAGCGGATACGGGCGATTTGGCCCCGTCCGTTCATCGAGTTCGCCGACGACAACAGCTTCGTCAACCGTGCCTACTGGAAAGAACTGCTCGGAGAACTCAAGGGCAAGGGCCTAAAGTGGTTCGCCGAAACCGACATCTCGGTGGCCGAGGACGGCGAACTGCTCGATCTGATGCGCGAGGCCGGCTGCGCCCAGGTGTTGATCGGCTTGGAAAGCCCCACGGAAACCGGCCTGCACGGGCTGGAGATGCGGGCCGACTGGAAGCTCAAACGCTTCCCGCATTACAAGGAATCGATTCGCACGATCCAATCACACGGCATCACCGTAAACGGTTGCCTGGTTATCGGTCTGGACGGGCACACGGCCGATATCTTCGATCAGGTCTTCGCTTTCGTGAAGGATTGCGAGCTGTACGAAGTACAAATCACGCTGATGACCCCCTTTCCCGGCACGCCGCTTTACGCCCGCCTGGAAAGCGAGAACCGCCTGCTGGAGCCGCGGAACTGGGACAAGTGCACGCTGTTCGACATCAACTTCCGGCCGTCGAACATGTCGGGGCGGGAGCTGGACGAAGGGTTCAAGCGGCTGGCCGTCGAGCTATACAGCGATGAGTTCACCGCCTGGCGCCGCGGCCGTTTCAAGACCGCCATCAAAAACCAACGTCGCGCGAAAGGAGCCAAATCGTGAACACTCATCGTCTGATTTCAGTATCGTTCGTCGTGGCCGCGCTTTACGACGGGCTGCTTGGCGCCGCCTTTCTGGTGGCCGGCGGGCCGCTTTACCAATGGTTCGACATCACGCCGCCCAACCATCCCGGCTACGTACAGTTTCCCTCCGCCCTGCTGATCGTCTTCGCTCTGATGTTCGCGGCCGTCGCCGTCAACCCGACCCGCAACCGGAACCTGATCCCCTACGGCATCCTCCTAAAAATTTCCTACTGCGGCGTCGTCTCCTATCACTGGCTAACCGCCGGCATTCCCGACATGTGGAAACCCTTCTGTATTTGCGATTTCGTGTTTCTAATCTTCTTCACCTGGGCGTGGATGGCGCTGCGGGATGAGAGTGTTTCGAGTGAATGAGCAGACGTAGGGTGGGTCGAGCGCAGCGAGCCCCACCATTATTGATCGATTGATTTGGTGGGGCTCGCTGCGCTCGACCCACCCTACATTGCAGTAGCTGAACTGGCATGAATTCAGCCGTGACCGATGAGGCACTCGCAATGAATGGACGCCGGGGGCCAACAGATGTTCTTCTTATACTGCTCGTTGTCGGGCTGGGGATGTGCCTCGGGCTTGCGCTTGCATATTGGGCCCCGATCAGTTCGTTCTCCGTGGTGGCCGAGTCGGGCGATCAGGCGGCAACTCCGCTGGCGGTGGTTATTTCGCGATTGATATTTGCAGCGATCACGGTCGCCGCGTTTGCGCTGCTTGGATGGTTCTGTCTTCGTTCACTAAGGCGAGCAAGGAATCGTGATGATTCCTGAACGTCCCCGGCCTTGGCCAGCCACCGGTCTTCACAGAGGTTAGCAATAGAAACATGAAAAACACACTCAAAATACTTGGCCTCGTTCTCCTTCTTGCGGCGGCGTTCGCGGCGGGGTTGACGTGGTCGAGCGTGCAGAGGTTGGGTTCGGAGCTTGGCGGGCCGCATGTCCAGAGCGATTTGCTGGCCCGGCAAGAGATCCAGCGGCGGCTTCCGGAACTGCCGGAAGGCGCACACCATCTCTATTACGCGGCCGAAGGGTTTCAGGACGTGGATGAGTTCTTTGCTTGTTCGGTGCCGAAAGCTGATTTTGCCGAGTTGCTCGAACAAGTTCGCGAGTTGGCCCGGGCGCGCGATGACGGACAACCGCCACTCACCCTCGACCCGCTTACATCCGGCCCCAATTCCTGGCCCGAATCCCAAAAGGATCCCACCTGGGACCCGGCCGATTACCCGGACCTCGTCATCGAGAAGACCGCCGGCACGACGATAATGTACTCCCCAAGCGGACATCGGGTATTTGTTTGCGTGTGGAGTAATTGAACTCGTCCGCCGCGAACGAAACCGAGCCACGGATGAAACACGGGTCAAACACGGATAGGTGTTTTGTGTCAGTTGGCCCGAGGCGAAGTCTCGTTGGATATTGGCACAAGACGCCGGAGGAACACTAATCTTCACTGATCTTCGCTGATTGTTTTCAGATTAGTGTCGATTAGTGTTCCCTGAAAAATGATTATTCACGGTTACTTCGATTTGATCCGTGTTCAATCCGTGTTTCATCCGTGGCCAAGTCATTTTCGATATTCTTCGCGCCGGCTAGACGTCTTCCCCCACCCCCCCCTGGCGGCAAAAAGACTTGACAGGCGGCGGGTGGCCGTTTATGCTCGAGACGGATGCTGAATCCGGTCACGGGCCGCGAATTGAGGTTGGCGGCAAGCTGGCTGGGTTTTTTGGTACTGCGACGCCAAGGTCGAAGTCCAGCCGGCGGCCCACTGGACGTTCAACGAGCGCGGCGCGGCCAGCGTGATCCACGAGGCGTCGGGCGACGAATCGTTAAAGATCCGACGCCGGCCGGAATCTGACCCGGCCACGAGGCGTCCACGGCAACGCGGTCGAGCTTCGCAACGAGCACGCGCTGGCGGTCGCCATTGGTCCTCGGGTAGCCGGCGTCGAGCAGATCACAATCTCCGCCTGGACCCGTCCGAGCGACCTGCGAGGCAACCGCGAAATCTTTCGCCAGGATTGCGGCGAGCGGCTGCTTTTCTCGTTCCAGGAGGGCGGCCAGGTGCTCTCCTTCGGTCTGAATGTCGACGGCTACGAGGAGTGCGACGCGACGATCAAGCCCGAGGCCGTGCTGGACGGCCGCTGGCACCACTGCGCCGCCACGTTCGACGGAAGCGTGATGTGCGTCTACCTGGACGGCAAGGAGATCGGCTCGATGAAGCGGTCAGGCAAGCTGGCCACTCGGGCCGACATGCCGGCGTTTGTCGGCTCCAGCAACGGCACGGGCGAACATTTCCAGGGCTCGCTGGACGACCTACGCATCTACGGTTGCTCGCTCTCGGCCGAACAGGTCGGGCAGCTTCACAAAGGTGGTGCCGATGCCCTGGCCCGCCGGGCTCGGGAGTTCGAGAAGAAGGTCGACGGGTTCTGCGCGCCGGGCGAATCATTGGCCGAGTCGCTGCATCGCGATTGGCTTCATCAGGCCGACCAAAAGGTTACGCCCGAGCGTATCAAGAACGAGATCGCCTGGGCCGGCGAGCTTGCCGCCCGAATTAGCGGCAACTTTCCCGGCCGGGTCGATTTCAGCAAGCAGCTTGCCACGCTGGCGAAGCTGGGCAAGCAGGTCGAATCGATCGAGGGCGACGCAACGGAGTTGTACTTTGCGGTCCGCCGGGTGAAGCGCTCGATCATGATGGCCAACCCGCTGCTTGATTTCGACAAGCTGCTCTTGGTCGACATGCCCTATCCGCAAGGGCGAGAATGGCATCACGAAACGCGGCACCGGCTGGGCTACATGGCGGTGCCCGGCGGGCGGCTGATGGTGATCGAGGGGCTGGCGCCCGACGCGCTGCCACGGCAGCTCATGCCGCAAGCGCCGCTGCACGGCTCCTTCTGGCGGCCGGACCTGTCGTTCGACGCCAAGAAGGTCGTCTTCTGCTTCAAGCCGCACAACGAGAAGGCGTTTCACCTGTACGAAATCAACGTGGACGGGTCGGGCCTGGTGCAATTGACCGACGGCCGCTTCGACGACTTCGACCCGATCTACCTGCCCGACGAACACATCGTCTTCTCGACCACCCGGGGCCACACTTATGTAAGGTGCATGCCGCCGACCAGCGCGTTCGTTTTGGCGCGTTGCGATCGGGACGGCAAGAACGTCTATCTCATCTCGCGCAACAACGAGCCCGACTACCTGCCGTCGGTAATGAACGACGGCCGCATTATCTACACCCGTTGGGAATACACCGACAAGCCGCTCTGGCGAGCGCAGGGTCTCTGGACCGTCAACCCGGACGGCACGCAGGTGAACACCTTCTGGGGTAACCAGACCGTCTGGCCCGACCTGTTGAAGGACGTTCGCGGCATACCGGGCAGCCGCCGGGTAATGTTCACCGGCAGCGCGCATCACAACTGGTTCAGCGGCTCGGTGGGAATCATCGATCCGGACGCCGGCTTCAATTTCCCCGACGGGCTGACGAAGGTCACCGCCGATACGGCTTGGCCCGAGTCGGGCAACGGGCCGGTCGATCCGATAGAATCGGCCCGCTACCACGCCAGCGGCCGTTATGCGGGCTATTTTTCGCCCTATCCGCTGGGTGAGGAGGATTTCTTGGTATCGGCCGATCGCGGCGGAAAGTTCGTGCTCTATTTGATGGACGTCGACGGCAACCGGGAGTTGGTTTACGAGGGCACGAACAACATCTTCCACGCCCTGCCGCTTAGGCCCCGCGTCCGCCCGCCAGTAATTGCCGACCGCGTGGCCTGGCCCGATCGCAAGGACCGCGATAAGCCCAAGAGCGGCGTGATCTACAGCGCAAACGTCTATTTCGGCGCGCCGGCGCAAATGAAAGACAAAGCCCGATTCCTCCGCGTGCTGAGCATCGATCACAAGACCTACACCTACTGGCACAAGCGGCCCTACCTGTCGACCGGGCCCGTGGTCTCGGCCGTGCAGTCGGAGGGCGTCAAGCGAGTTGTCGGCACCGTGCCGATCGAAGCGGACGGCTCGGTCGCCTTCCACGCGCCGACCGGCAAGCCGCTGCATTTCCAACTGCTCGACGCCGACTAGCGGGCTTTGCAAACGATGCGGAGTTTCACGGGCGTGATGCCGGGCGAGCGGCGCGGCTGCCTGGGTTGCCACGATGTGCCCCTACCGGGGCGACGCGGAAGTCCGCGCCATCGACGACCCCGAGTTCCAAGGCGTCGACTGGCTCTCCGTCCGCCCCAAGATCAAAACCGCCCCCCGCATCGTTCGGCCGGGCCCGGTTGATTGAGTGGCCGCGAGTTACGCGGGTTTTGGAGTGCGGCGATTCATCGCCGCACTCCAAAAAAGCCGCGTAAGTTGCCATGCCGCACGCCGTCTGCTAGACTGACCGCGCTGGATGTGGTGATATATCGCGAATGACCAACAGGAGGATATGAAATGTCGACAACTCGATCGTTTACGCGGCGTGGGTTTCTTCGGCGGACGGCGGCAGTGGCCGCGGCGGCGGTTGGGGCGCCGGTGGTGGTGCCGAGTTCGGTGCTGGGGGCCGATGGGAAGGTGGCGCCGAGCAACCGGGTGACGGTCGGCATGATCGCACTGGGCCGTCAGGCAATCGCCCGAAATTTGCCAGTCTTTCTCCGCTGGCCCGACAGTCAGGTGGTCGCGCTTTGCGATCCGGACCGCTTTCGGCTGGCATTTGGGGCCGAGGGCGGCAAGCGTTACGGTGGCACGAAGGAGGAGGCAGAGACGCTCAAGGATTGCCCACGCTACACCGACTACCGCGAGGTGCTCGCGCGGAAGGATGTCGACGCCGTGATGATCAGTTCGCCCGACCATTGGCACGTGAGCATGGCGGTGGCGGCGGCCAAGGCTGGCAAGGACATCTGCTGCGAGAAGCCGCTCTCGCTGAGCATCGCGGCCGGCCGGCTGCTGGCCGACACGGTGGCCAAGCACAAGTGCGTGTTCCGCACCGACAGCGAGTTCCGCTCGATCCGGGCCTTCCACCGTGCTTGTCTTCTGGTTCGTGCCGGCAAGATCGGCAAGTTGCAAACGATCCGCATGGCGGTGCCCAGTTGGAACAAGGCGCTACCCCAACAGCCCGAGATGCCCGTGCCCAAGGAGTTGGAATACGATCTCTGGCTCGGCCCCGCGCCGATGAAGCCGTACACGGTCGAGCGGGTGCATCCGAACAAGAGCTACGGCCGGCCGGGTTGGTATGCCAACCAGGACTACTGCGACGGCGTGATCGTCAACTGGGGCCATCATCTGGCCGACGTCTCGCAATGGGCCAACGACACCGACCGCACCGGGCCGGTCGAGATCGAGGGCACGGGCGAGTTCCCGCCGGCCGACGGGCTGCACAACGTGCTGATGGAGTACAAGGTGCAATACAAGTACGCCAACGGCGTGCGTCTGCACTACACCTACGGCAAGCCGTTCGTGCGTTTCGAGGGCACCGAGGGTTGGATCAACGTGCAGTATGGGCCCGACAAGTTCACGGCCGAACCGGCCTCGCTTGTGGACGCCAAAGTCGAAGACCCGCGCTTCCCGCTGAAGAACGAGAAGCGCGACTTCATCGACTGCGTGAAGAGCCGATCGCAAACCATGGAAGACGCCGAGGTGGGTCACCGAAGCACGTCGCTATGCCAGTTGGGTTACATCGCCGTGCAAACCGGCGAGAAGCTCAAGTGGGACCCCGCCAAGGAGCGCTTTCTGAACAGCGACGCCGCCAACAAGCTCCTCACCCGACCACCCGGGCGAAAGCCCTGGGGCGTGTAGGAAAAAAACCGGCGGATGATTTGGGTGCCACTGGCGTTTCGCCAGTGTTCTACAGATCGGAGCTTGCTCGTTGGTGTTCTGGGAAATCACCATGCGCATGTTCGGGTTCGCGCTTGCGTGGCCACGAATCGGCCGACGCGCGGCGGGCTTTGGAGACACCAACGAACAAGCTACGGGCAAGGACAGCACTGGCGAGACGCCAGTGGCACCCTTTTCTTAACCGGCTGCCGGCACGCCCCCGCTGCCGGGGGAAAGCGCAACGCATCTTGAACTTCCGGCCTCGCAAAATCTGGCGGGCGGAAACTTTCCGGCCTCCCGGATCGTCATAGAAGGTAGAATTGTCGGATAGCGCCGGCTCGTGCCGCGCTTTGTCGCTCTCTCCACCCGATTTCCAGGAGTTCCGCCCATGTCTGCTCATCGTATTGTTACGCTGCTAAGCTGTTCGCTTGCAATCGCCTGTATGGTCCTGGTGGCCGGCGTGCGTGGCCAGGATAAGAAGCCGGACACCCAGGTTTCGCTAAAACGGGTGGTGCTGTTCAACTCGGGTGTCGGCTTCTTCGAGCACGGCGGCCAGGTGGAAGACAACGCCAAGGTGGAACTCAAGTTCAACGTCGACGACATTAACGACCTGCTCAAGAGCCTGGTCGTTCAAGACTTCGACGGCGGGCAGATATCGACCGTCAGCTACGGCTCGAAGGATCCCGTCACCAAAACACTGAAGACGTTCGCCGTCGACCTGACCGCCAACCCCTCGCTGGCCCAGCTTCTCGACCAGGTCCGCGGCGAGCGGGTGACGGTCGACGCGCCCGACGAAATTGCCGGCGTCATCCTGGGAATGGAGAAGCGACGGGAGAAGGTCGACGACGACGAAGTGATCGAGGTCGACGTCTTGAACCTGCTGACCGAAGACGGCCTTCGGGCGGTTACGCTGAACACGGTCGGCCGGATCAAGCTGGTCAACGAGAAGCTCGACGCCGAGCTGCGCAAGGCCCTGGCCTTGCTGGCCACCGCCCACTCGAACGAGAAGAAATCGGTGTCGATCGACTTCCTCGGCGAGGGCCGCCGCAAGGTGCGGATCGGCTACATCCAGGAAACGCCCGTCTGGAAGACGACCTACCGGCTGGTGCTCGCCGACAAGAAGTCGCCCCTGTTGCAGGGTTGGGCCATCGTCGAGAACACGACCGAGGAGGACTGGGAGAACGTGGCCTTGACGCTCGTCAGCGGTCGGCCGATCTCCTTCGTGATGGACCTTTACCAGCCGCTTTACGTGCCGCGTCCGGAGGAGCGTCTCAACCTGTACGCCTCGCTACGTCCGCAAGCCTACGGCCAGGATCTCGCCCGAAAGGCGGCCGAGTTCCGCGCCACTGCCGCTGCCGCCCCCGCCAAACCCGGGCTGGCAATGGCCAAGAAGGCCGTGGAGAAGCAGAAGTCGCTGAAGGATGGATCCCTTCGTCGCGGCCGGTCCTCCGACCGTGCCCTGGCCGAGCGCGAAGAGAGCGCCAAGGCCGACGCCGATTGGGACATGCGCAAGAGCGTTCAGTCGGCGGCCACGGCCGGCGACGTGGGCGAGATGTTCCAATACGCCATCGCCATGCCGGTTAAACTCTCTCGACAGCAGTCGGCCATGCTGCCGATCGCCAACGAGGAGGTGAAGGGCGAGAAAGTCTCGATCTACAATCCGAGCGTCCACGCCAAGCACCCGCTGGCCGGACTGCGGCTGACCAACTCGACCGATTTGCATCTGATGCAGGGCCCGATCACGGTGTTCGACGGCGGCAGCTACGCCGGCGACGCCAAGATCGACGACCTTCCGCCGGGCAGCCAGCGGCTGATCAGCTACGCCATGGACCTCGACACCGAGGTGGCGCCCCTAAGCAAGGGTCGGCCCGAGCAACTGCTGAGCGTGCGGCTGATCAAGGGCACCATGATTGTCACCCGCAAGTATGCCCGATCGCAGGAGTTCACCGTGAAGAACTCCGGCAGCAAGGCCAAGACGGTGCTAATCGAGCACCCCTTGGACACGACCTGGAAGCTGCTCGCGCCGGAGAAGCCGACCGAGAAGACGCGGGATCGCTACCGCTTCGCGGTCGAGGCGAAGCCGGGCGAGCCGGCCAAGCTGACGATCGAGGAGGAGCGTACCGACAGCCAGCAGATCGCGCTTTCGAACGTCAACGACGGGATGATCCGCATCTACTTGAGCACCAAAGTAGTAAGCGACGAGGTCAAGGCCGCCCTGGCCAGCATCGTCAAGCAGCAGCACGAGTTGTCGCTGTTGCTCGAAAAGCGGAACCGGCACCTTCAGCAGATCCAAGAGATTTCGGCGGAGCAGGCCCGCATCCGCGATAACATGGCTCGGCTAGACCGCAACAGCGAACTCTACAAGCGTTACGTGAAGAAGTTCAGCGAGCAGGAAGACACGATTGAACAGCTTCGCGAGCAGAACCTCAAGCTGCTCGACCAGGCGACCGAACTCGGCAAGGCTCTGGACGAGTATCTGATGAAGCTCGACATCGAGTAGCAATCCAACCAACCTGCGTATCCTATTTATCGAACGTTGGCCTTCTGCTTAAACTCTGCTTCAAAGTGGAGGTACTTCCAGATTTCTTCCTCGGTGCCACCACATTTCAGTCGGTCTGTCGGGAAGCCGGAGAAGGATGCACAATCTGCTTCTCATGTGTCGGCCTACGCGTTGGCGAAGCCGGCGGCTTCGTCCATTTCGGAAAGCCGTTCATCGCCGAAAAGCCTGTCGACATCCAGGAGGATCAGCAACTGTTCCTCCAGGCGGACCAGCCCGGTCATGTACTCGTTACCCAGGCTGGACACGGTGGGCGGCGCCTCGGAGATTTGATCGCCCGTCACGCGCAGCACCTCACTGACCGCGTCGACGACGATGCCGATCGTGCGACTGCCCACGTTGAGTACCATAATCCGGCTTTCGTCGGTTAACTCTTCCTCGGCCAATCCGAAGCGGGCGCGGAGGTCGATAACCGGGATAACCGTGCTGCGGAGATTGATTAACCCTTTGATATAGTGCGGCGTTTCGGGGACCTGGGTGATCTGGCCCATCCGGATGATCTCGCGGATTGTGGTGATCTCGATCCCGTATGTTTCCTCACCCAACTTGAAGCTGATCAACTGCATCGAGTCGGCCGTGGCCGCAAGAGTGCTTTGCCTGCCCGCCGACACGGCTTGGCCTTGCGACGGCGCTTCCAGCGTGGCTGTGGACATGTTCATTCCTCCGATATTGTGCGTGGTTGTGTGGTTGTGGACATGAGACTATTCCGGTCTTGACAATGCCGAACCGTGGATTGTCACCCGGCGTGTCACAGTGAGAAACGGCCTTCCGGGTCCAGTTCGCGGAGTTCGCACTGGCAGGCGGCCACATGGAATTTGGTGTGCTCCACGATCAGCCCCAGGTCGGCCACTATGTCGTCGATCCGGGCGGAGGTGTTCCACATGCGTTCGTGTTGCTCCCGGGCCTCGTTGGCCGCGGTCCTGAGCATTTCGCGATGCTGCTCGGGCAGCGAGTCGATCTTCGACTGCAACGCTTGCAAGCGATGGTGGAACTGCTCGCTGGTCATCCGTTGTCGCGTATTGTGCATGGCTGTCTCCAGGTAGAGGATTTGGGCCGTCCAGAGCAAAGGGTGGCCCCGGCATGCCGAGGCCACCCTTTCGTTGCCTTGATTCCTAGACCGCGGCGGCCTCGGTTTCCCTTTTGGTCTGCACCATCCAGTCTGGGGCCGAATGGCCGTTGCCGTTGCCGTTGCCCGTGGCCCCGGCCGTCCCGTGGCCCGACGCGGTTCTCGCCACGCCCGACTGGCTGTCCGTGTCGATCTTAAACCGGCTTACCAGATCTTTCAGGGCA
>CAZDHN010000085.1:0-13687 GCA_964505115.1 uncultured Planctomycetaceae bacterium | reverse complement strand
CACGGCTGGACTTCCGTCCTCGCAGTAGATGGCTGGTGAGAAATGCGGGTTAGCCCAAGTTCCACAGGGCGACAGGGCCGCCAACCAAACTGGTGCTACCGCACCCAGGCAAGAACCCACCCGCCACGAATCGCTGAACTTTGTCGAAAACTTAACGATCTTTGAGGTTAGTAGTATAGTCAATGCGCGGATCAACGGGGTTCCGCCAGGGAACCGGGCTTCGCCCTTGATCGTTGACTATGCAAGGGTTACTAACAAAGCAAGAACTCGCCAGGTCCTTCTTCATATCCGAAAGGATCATGGCGGAGATAGAGCACGATGAACAAGCGAAACACAAGAGACAGGCACATCATTGACTCGCAAACCCCAACATCTTTCTCATTCTCGGCGAGCAGTCTCGCCCGGACGTGATCGGCGCAGTTGCTCAGGTCTGGCAGATAATCCGCATCACGTCCTCGAAGATGGCCTGCCGCTGGTCGGGCTCGCACGCACTCGGGTCGAAGGCCGCACGCTTCTCAATCCCGTCGATGGTCGCAACCATCAGGCGGACCGCGCGCCGGGGATCACTGGTGGAGATCTTTCCGGCCGCCCGCGCCGACTCGACCTGATCGACGAACAGTTCCGAAACCGCGTCGTAAAACTGGACCCAGCCCGTGCGGATTTCCTCATCGTGCAGCGCCATCGCGTAGATCTCGCTCTCGAACATGCGGTTGGCCGGGTTGAGCAGGCAGTTGTCTATCGCAAACAGCAGCGCCCGCCGTAGACGCTCCAGGGGGTCGGTGGTGTCGGCGATCGTGGCCTGCAACTGCTCTTGCCACTGGCGGTAGAAGTGGGTGCAGGCGGCCAGAATCAGTGCCTTCCTCGACTTGTAGTGCCAGTAGAGGCTGCCTTTGGTCACCCCGGTGTGCGCGGCAATTTCGCCCAGGTTAACGCCGTGGAACCCGCGCCGCGAGAACAACTCGAAAGCACTTTCGATCAGTTTCGTCCCCATGTGCGGGGCTCTTGCAGGCATTGGTCTGCTCCTTGCTACCAGCCGCCTCCCGGCAATCAGACTGTCGGGAGCCAACTCTAGTGGTCGGCATGGTTTTCCACAAGTGGGCGAGCCATTGCCACCATTGGATGGCACATGCCGGACGGAACGTTTTTTCCGATTCGTGATCGAGGGGTATTGACACGCTTGAAAAACCAACTATACTATACGGCATGGTTTGGTTCGTTGTCAACCCCAGTTGTCTCCGGCCAGCAAGACCCGCAAGCGAAAAAGCCTAGCCGTCACGTACTGCTTTTTGTTTTTTTAAGGAGAACCACCGTGAGAAGACTTATTGGCGTATTGGCGATTATGGTAGGACTAGGAGCGACAACCGCGCGTGGAGAAATGCTTACGGTCAACGTGGATCTCGGTGATCTAGGCTACAACTGTTTCGCGGAATTGGGTGCCGCGCAGGACACCGGCACGACTTGGACTGAATCGGACGAGAGTACTACACTATCAAACCTTGTCGATTCGTTTGGCAATCCCACGACGATTGGCCTGACCGTCAACTCGGGTTGGACCGGCTCTTCCGAGTCAATCACCACCAATTATTTGGAGGACCGCCTGTATATGTTCGGGACGGGCCTAAGTCCAACGTTTGGCTTCACCGGTCTGAACTCGAACACGATCTACGACATTTACCTGTATACTTTTGCGGTTACCACCGAGTTCACGCTCTCCGGCACCAGCACGACCAAGAAGGCGCTGGCAAATAGCTCCGGGGCAGGAAGTCCTCCAAGTTGGGTGGAAGACGACCATTATGTTGTCTTTCGCAACCTCACCGGGGCAAACCAATACTTGTTTACCGCCAGGGCACCATCCGTGGAGGCAGACCGGGTTGGTTGGGTTTCGGGTACGTATGCCGCTGCCACCGGAATGCAACTTCAAGTAGTCCCCGAGCCGACGGCGATCTTACTGCTTGCCGCCGGCCTGGTTGCGTTGGTCCCATGCCGCCGGCGAAGGAAGAGGTGATCTTGGATATCGCTTCGCGTCCGAGAGTAATTGCCGCCGTGTTGGCGGCTCTGGCTCTGGCCGGCTGTGGCGATGATGGGTTTCCCGACCTGGCGCCGGTCGGTGGCGTGGTTACCTATCAGGGCAAGCCGCTGGCGCGTGGGCGCGTGGTGTTCTTCCCGACCGGCGGGACGCCCGGCCCAACGGCCGTGGGTACGATCGGGCCGGACGGGTCGTTTCGGATGAAGACGCTCGGGCGCGACGGAGCGGCGGTCGGGCGACACCGCGTGACGGTCCATCTACGCGAGCAACTCACCGACCAGCAGGCTCGCCAGGTGGAGATGATTGTCCCCAAGTCGCTTATCCCGGAAAAGTACGGCAATCCGGACCAATCCGGACTGGTCATCGACGTGCAGGAGGGAGGTAATGTCTATCCGATCGAACTTGACTGACCATCCACGAGGTTTTACCTTGGTTGAGTTGTTGGTGGTGATCACCATCATCGGCATCCTCATCGCGCTGTTGTTGCCCGCCGTACAGAGCGCTCGGGAGGCTGCCCGGCGGTTGCAGTGCGGCAATAATCTCAAACAGATCGGTCTGGCCGTGCTGAACTACGAGAGCCAGTTTGGGACGTTTCCGGTCTGTTTCCCCCAAGACCGATGCGGCGATAGCAGCCTGGTCGCCACCGGAGTGAGTTGGATGGTTGGAATCCTCCCGCTGGTCGAGCAGCTGGGACTATACGACTCGATGAACTTGGACGGCCCGGCGGCCAGCAGCCAGGGGATACTGAATCCCGAGAACCACGACGCGATCAAGAGCAACCCGCCGTTGTACTACTGCCCCAGCGACAACACCAAGGGCAAGGTCAGAACCGACGCCTGGCATTACCCGAGGGACTTGGGCGCCGTGCCCTTTGCAACGATGAACTACGCGGGCGTCATCGGGCCGCACGATGTGAACAATGCATCGAGCTTCGGCGGGCTGCCTTACTGTAACAACTATTGCAGCGCCACCAAGATAGCCGAGTGCACCGGCAGCTTCTGGCGCCACAGCTATATGACGCCGGTCACCCAGGCCAGTTTTCGCGACGGCACGAGCAACACGATCATCATCGGCGAGGTCCTGCCCGAGTACAACACGTTTTCCGTTTGGGCGCTGGCCAACGGCACGCACGCGTACACGCACGCGCCGCTGAACTACGTCGATCCTACCCAGATCGGCGTCTGGCTCGCGCTGGATCATTTTGGCTTCCACGGCCGGCACACCGGCGGGGCCAACTTTGCCTGGGGCGACGGGCATGTGAGCTTCATCAGCGAGACAATCAACACCGACACCTACCGGGCGCTTTCCACCCGTGCCGGCGGCGAGCCGGTCGGCACGGCAAGTTATTGAACACTCCGAACAATCGCACCGAACAATCCCACCGAACCATGAAACCGATACCGCTCACAATCATACCGTTCGCGCTGCTGTCGCTGGCCATGTTCTGCTGGCCGATGAGCGGTGCCGAGCCGCCGAGGCTCTTGTATCTGAAGATGAACCGGCACTTGGAAATAGAACGGCAGAAGCCCAAGCCGCCGAACACGACGCCGGTGTACGTCAAGAAAGACACCTGGCACGAGAGCCTGCTCGCGCCGCTGGAGGCCACGTTCGGGCCGACGGTCGAGAAAGGCCGCGCTGCCGAGTTTCGGCAGATCCGGGAAGCGCTGTGGGGCCTGGTGGCCTGGGACTTCCGCGATCAGCAGTCGCAGATCGAAATGGAGATGGAGCGGCGTGACGGGATTTGGAAGGCGTGTACCCCGACATGGAACGGCGCCCCGAATGCGTACTATATCGAGCATGCCCGGCAGCGACTGAAGTTGGCGCGCAAGACGCTTGATTTCGTGCGGCGGACGGCGCCCCGGCCGAAAATGGCCGCAGAACTAAAGACGCTCGAGCGCCGCATTGACGAGGCCGCCAAGGATCGAGATTCTTCGGCTGGAAGAGGCCTCTTTGCCCTGGCGGTCGACCTTAGGCGCCGGATCATCTTCTCGCACCCCGCCCTCAATTTCGACCGGCTGCTCTTGACCAAGCGGCCCCCTCCGGCCCTCTGTGCCCCGGGCGATAATTACTACGGACTCAACAACGGCACGGGCCCGGGGTTGGTCATCCTCGACCAGTGGAAGAGCGACCGGCCAGCCGAGACGGTGTTGTTGGAAGGCAAGCTGCCGGCGGGCTGCGCAATGCACCCGGACTTGTCGTTCGACGGCAAGCGGGTGGTGTTTGCCTATGCCGATCACACGCCCCCCCGGGACATCTGGCAGTTCTTCCTTTACGAGATCGGCGTCGACGGCACGGGCTTGCGGCAGATCACCGGCACGGACAACGACCCGTTGGCCGGGGCCGGCGGCCGGATGACCGTGCTCTGCGAGGACTACGATCCCTGCTACTTACCCGACGGCGGGTTTGCCTTCATCTCGACGCGTAACCAGGGTGGCGTGCGCTGCCACACCGGCGGCCGCTATTGTCCCACGTATCTCCTCTATCGTTGCGACGCCGACGGGTCGAACGTCCGCCAACTCTCTTTCGGCGAGGCCAACGAATGGGACCCGATGATGATGCCCGACGGACTGATCATCTGGGCCCGCTGGGACTACATCAACCGGCCGGTGATCCCGACGCTGGGCCTCTGGACCACCCGGCCCGACGGCACGGCCGCCGGCCATTACTTCGGCAACTACACGCCGAACCCCTGCAAAATCTGCCAGCCGAGGCCGATTCCCGGCTCGCACAAGATCGTTGCCACCACGGCCGGGCACCACACGATACAGGCCGGGGCGTTGATTCTGATCGACCGCCAGATCGCCCAGGACGGTCTGGAGGCCATCAGGCGACTGACACCGGAGGCAACCAATCCGGAATCGGAAGGCAATTCGCCGGTCAGTTTCAGCACCCCGTACCCACTCAGCGAAGACCTCTTCCTGGCCGCGTTCTGCCCGGACCCGTACACGGGGTCAATGGCGCGAGTACCGCGGCACGACGCTTACGGCATCTATCTGGTCGACACGCTGGGCGGGCGGGAGTTGATCTATCGCGATCCCGAGATCTCCTGCTTCGCTCCGATGCCCGTTCGGCCGCGGCCGACGCCGCCGGTACTCTCGTCGTCGTTGCCGGAAGAAACAACGCAAGCCAAGGGCGTCTTCTATCTTCAGGATGTCTATCAGAGCACGCAGAGCATTCCCCGTGGCACAATCCGGTGGCTTCGCGTAAACGAACTGATCCCCCAACCTACCCAGCGCGTGCCGTATTCCAGCGCCGTGAGGTTCGAGGTGCTCAAGCGGGTCGTCGGTACCGCGCCCGTCGACGAAAGTGGCTCGGTGGCATTCGAGGCGCCGGCCGGCGTGCCGCTACAATTCCAGGCGTTGGATCAGAATGGCATGGCGGTAATGACCATGCGGACGTTCACCTACCTGCAGCCGGGCGAGCGAGCGAGTTGTGTCGGCTGCCACGAGCCCCGCACGTCCAGCCCGGTAATTCAACCGCCGCCGACCGCCGGCCGGGTACTGAAGTTGGAGCCGCCGGCCGGCCCGCAATATCAAGGGGGCTTCAGCTTCGCCAAGACGGTGCAGCCGGTGCTCGACCGTTACTGCATCGACTGCCACGGTTTGCGGGAGACGGCCGGCAAGATCGATTTGCTCGGCACCATCAACGCCACCGACGCGAATATCGCCAGCACGTTCCGGCGACTGCTGCCCAGCACGTCCTACGCTTCGTTGACCCGGGGCGGCCAGAACGGTCGCCTGGTAAAGATTGCCCAATATGGCGGAGCAGGTAACGAAACCTGGTACAGCCGGCCGAAGGACTATTTCGCCCACGGCGGCACGCTGGCTGAGATATTGCTCAAGGGCCACGAGAAGGTCGAGCTGGACCCCCAGAGCCGCCAGCGGATCATCGATTGGCTCGATCTGAACGCCCAATTCCACGGCACCTACTCCTGGAACAAAGACGAGTGGCGGCGGCCGGACCCCAAAGGCGAGAAGCTGCTGCGCGAGTACGTTCGCCGGCGGTTCGGCAACGAGTTGGCCGGGCAGCCGTTCGCGGCGCTAGTCAACGTGGCCCTGCCCGACGAGAGTCGTATCCTCAAAGCGCCGCTGGCTCTGGAGGCCGGTGGCTGGGGACAGATTGAGCGTGGCGGCTGGAAGAGCAGCGACGAGCCGGACTACCAAGAACTTCAACGGCTGGTGCGGGCGGCCATCCAACCTTTACCCTACCACGACATTGCCGGCACCTGCGGCCGCGACGAAGACTGTCGGTGTCTAAGCTGCTGGGTCCGCAAGGTGAAGGAAGAACGCCGGAAGCGAATCGCCACCAAACCGTAGACCTTGCTGAGAGGAACCAGAAAATGAAGCCGACTAGATGGTTACGAAACGTCCATATTGCGGTTGCCATTCTGAGCTCACTGCCGTGCCTTGGCCAGGCGCCGGCGGCGGAAAGCAGCCCCGACGGAAGACCCCTGTTGCAGGTGCCACTGACGGATTCCAAGCCGGTGGTGGACGGAAAGCTCGACGAGCCGTGCTGGAAGGGTGCGGCAAGAACCGGTCCGCTTGAGGTCACGCGGGGAAAGCCGGCGAAGTCAACCACCGAGGCGTTCGTCTTGCGCGACGCCGACCATCTCTATATCGGTGTAAGCTGTGCGGGGAAGGACGCGGTTAAGGGGAAGGCCAAGCCCTCGAAGGAAGTGGAATCCGTCGAACTGCTGATCGACTCGAACGGCGATGGGAATTCATACTACCTGATCCGGATCACCAATGAGAACGGAGGAAAAACCTCCTCTTCTTACAATGAGAATGAGCCCCCCTGGCACGACCGGACGTGGCAGCCGCCGTTCAAGTCCGCCGTGGCAAAGGGCACGGGTGCGTGGGCCGTTGAGTTGGCTCTTCCGTTTGAGATCTTCAACAAGAACAAAACGCTCGCGTCCCAGATCGGGTTCAACATCCGCCGGACCGGCATGCCCGGCGGCGAAACCCATTGCTGGCAGGGCACGTTTACGAATCCCGGCGAGTGTGGAATCCTGACGGGTATCCCGGCGCGGGAGAGTCTTCCGAGGCCCGAGTATGAAAGCCACGGCCTCAGTAGGTTCTATTTCGCCCCAAACAAGGCAAGGAGATCGTTGCTGGCCGAAGAACAAGGGCGAACGATACGGCTTGGACCCGGTTCCGTTCACCCGGGCGCGACGGGTGAGGTGAAACTGGAACTGGAGGGGTTTTTGCTGGCGGGTGATCCTCATGCGCATGGCATTATTTGGGACCTCGCCGTTGACCAGCGGAAGGGGGAGCTTTACGTGCTCTCCGATCCAAGACAGGCTAGGGGGTTGGCCGAGGTGCGGGTCTTCGACCGGCAGGGCAAGTATTTGCGGACAATCATGCCGCTGAACCCAACTTTGGCTCGATCGAGTGTGCGGGACCTCTGCCGAAAGATGGCGCGGGAAGGCAAAGCGGAGTTGATCATTCCGAAACTGTTCGAAACCTGGACCGAGTTCAGCCTGTATGGCGAGCAGTGGCAGCTCCCTCAGAAGATAACGCTGGCGCCAAACGGCGACCTGATCATGGCGAATATCTCCAGAGGCACGCTATGGAGAATAAGGCCTGATGGAAGCTTGCCTCCGGAGGGATGGACCTCGACTTACAATCCAGCGCGAAACGAACCGTTCGATAGCACCTCCTGGACACAGGATTTCTGGCATATTGGGGACCTGAAAAACTACTTGCCCTTTCACTCGCTGCACTACCCCTACTTCTGTTATGATCCCAGCGGCCTGCTGTACGTCTCGGCAGGGCAGAGTTCCAGCCGGACAAGGCTGTTCGGCTACTATTGGGAAGTTGGCGAACAACGGAAAAACTACTACCACTTGAAAGTGAGCGAAAAAGAGGGAAGAGGCGCTTGTGTCTGGAAGTGCCGGATACACCCGGGCGTAAAGGTTGAAAAACAGAACTCTCTCGGCGGTTTCGCCGAGCCGAGCGGGTTGGCCCTCGAAGGGAATCATCTGATTGTGGCCGATGCCGGGAACAACCGCCTGCAGGTACTCGGGGAAGACGGCCGCGTGGTCGCATCGATAACACACTACCAGCACGAAGGGAAGAAACACCCGATACACGGTCCGACCGCTTTGGCAATCGACCATGACAAAAGCCTCTATGTGCTCGTCGCGCCGCGGCCAAGGCCGAAGGACCCCCGCGTCGAACGCACGTTGGCATCGTTGCGGAAGGCCTTGGTCGCCGCGGCGGGCCAACCGCCGGAAGCCCCAAGGAAATTGATCAAACTCAAGAGTTGGAAGCAGCCCGATCTCCTGGCCGTTTCCAAGCCCTTGCATCAGGACGTGCTGCAAATCGCCGTGGATGCCGGAGTATCTCCACCGCTGGTTTGGGTGGCCAACGGCGCCGGCCCGGGTAACCTGCTGCAACTGGCGGGCGACACTCTGGTGGCGAAGGCCGAATGGATGGACAGCGGCCAGACTCTGTCCTGCCCCCGGCAAAGCGGCGACCAACCCATACTCAATATCGACCCGCAAACCGGCCACCTCTACGTCGAAGATGATTCCAACTACCGCCTCAAACAATACGGGACCGTTTACCGGATCGACCAGGATGGAAACGTGCTCAAGAAATGGCCGTCCCTATTCTTCGACGCCAGAGCCCTGAAGATGACCTCGCCTT
The DNA here is from genome assembly GCA_964505115.1 of uncultured Planctomycetaceae bacterium. Taxonomy (GTDB): domain Bacteria; phylum Planctomycetota; class Planctomycetia; order Pirellulales; family Thermoguttaceae; genus CAZDHN01. The sequence continues at coordinate 5,011 of CAZDHN010000085.1, read as the reverse complement.
GGGGCACGTTGGATTACAATCGCCATTTCCGCTATCCGCGGGAGCCGCTGTTTATCGATTCCATCTTCGGCAAAGACGGCAGGGTCTACCGATGGAAGTTGGGTAAGGCCGGGGTGGAACTCCTCCGCTTCGACCGCGTGGGTAAACCGATCCCTTTCAAGACCACGGGGACGAACGGCTTGTTCGTCGATCACGCGATGCGGGCAGGCTTCTGGCACGATACCTACCACGGCATGGACGTCGACCGGCACGGTAACATCTACTATGTTGCCAAAGTTGATGTCGATAAAGAATCGCGGCCCGTGAGTCCATACAAACGGATGCACCGCCAAGTAAACGTATACGACGCCGACGGGAAACTGCACAAACGAGGCCTGCTCGTTCTGGATAGCGTGCGAGGCATCCAGGTCGACGACAAAGGGAACCTGTACGTCGTTTACCGTCCCGCCAAGAGGCCCTGGCAAAGATACCTTGCTCTATCAAAATTCCCGCCTTCCGGGGGCGAACCGCTCTGGTCCCGGCAATGGGACGGCGCTGTACAGTCGGCCCAATTAACTAATCCGCCTTGCCATTGCAGCACATGGAGACATCACCAAGCACTGGATGGAAAAGGCTATCTATACGCCCCCGGCAAGCACAGTATTCAGGCAATTGACTGCGAGACGGGAAAACTCGTGGGCGAGTTCGGAAGCTATGGCAATATGGATTGCCAGGGCAAGGGAAGCAAGTTCCCGCACCCCGAACTTCCGTTCGGAAAGATATCCGCACTCTCCGTCTGGAAAGACCGGCTGTTTGTTGTCGATATGCTGAATCGTCGCATCGTCAAGTGCCGCATTATCCACGGACAAGCGGAGAAGAAAGGGCTGTCGCCGTCTAGCCGAACGTCTCACTGACAATCGCCAACACGGGCGACCGGCCCGTCTTCCGCTGTTCCGACTTCGTTGAGCTACCGCATCCGCATTTTTGGAGCCGGCCATCGGCGACCGCGAAAGTCGGTGCTCCTTTCTCATATCAGGCGGGCGTGATCCGCTCGCTGGGCGACGCGCAACATCACTACGCGCCGAAGGGGAACGGATTCTGGGATAGCGAGGAATTCACCTTCTCGCTACGCAAAGCGCCGGTCTGGTTGAAGCTGGACGCCAAGACTGGTACGCTTAGCGGCATGCCCGATCTGCCCGGCAAGTATCAGATCGAACTCGAAGTGAAAACGCAGTTCGGCGGCTCGGCCGTGCAGCGGTGTGATTTAACCGTCAACCGGCAATAACGAAGGAGCAAGCATGAGTGGGGCGGCTACGAAACCTGGCCGGCCCGTTCCTCGTACCTGGAGACACAAGCCGAGCCGCAAATTCGCGCCGCGGCGCTTGAACTGTTGAAACAAGTGGCCAAACAGTAGCCTAACCGTCAAATCCGTTGATGGCATTGGGTGGCACCCCCTCGTCCCTCAATAATGCGGCGGGCGGTCGTCTTCGAGGGTGCGCTTCTCGACGTCGCGGTTCGACAGAAGCCGGGCCGTTTCGGTCAACTGGTCGAGCGTTTGCTGCTGCTTGTCCAGCCGGGCCTGGATCGAGCAGGCGACCTCGTTCAACTCCTTGACCGTGTGCTCGACGTGCATCATCGACTCTTCCAGAGTGACGAGCCGTTTTTCGAAAGACGGCCGTGTATCGGGTTCGTTCATGATCGATCTCGGTTGGAACATGCCGCTCGACAGAGGTCCCAGCGACCCAAGCCCACCCTCATCGTATCGAATACCCGACCGGCTGTCGACCGCACGCTTGAAGCAACCCGCCACGGGCGTTAGGATACACATTGGTATGATGTTTATTGACCCTTGCATGGCCAATGATCGAGGGCCCAATGAACGGGGACAGAGCCCGGTTCCACGGCGGAACCCCCTTGATCCGCGCATTGACCATGCAAAGATCAATAGCCCCGGCGGACACGCCGGGAGGGAGGGAGAAATCACATGGACAATCCGGTCAAACAGGTGTTGCTGAAGGACTTCAAGCCGAACTGCCTACTGAACTTGGCGGAGAATATTCCGCAAACAGCCCGATTCCCGGTGATCGACGCGCACAACCATCTCTTCGGCGAACTGCCGCCGGAGGAGCTTGTGGCCGTGATGGACGCCGTGGGCGTCGAGACCTGGGTGAACGTAACTGGCAACACGACGATGCCGATCGAGAACAACACCTACACCATCGCCCGACGCGACCTGGACCACTTCATGGAGCATTACGCGCGGGCGTATCCCGGCCGCTTCGCCGCGTTGACCATGTCGGACTTCGCCCAGTGGGACGATCCGGTGCTGCTGAAGGACGACAGCTTCGCGGAGCGCTGCATCGAGCACTTGGAGGAAGACATCGGCAAGGGCGCCCGGGGTCTGAAGATCACCAAGGAGTTGGGGCTGAAGTTCCAGGACCGCGAGGGCTCGATGGTTCCGGTTGACGACGAGCGGCTGTTTCCCATCTGGCGTAGGGCGGGCGAGTTGAAGATTCCCATCCTGATGCACATCTCCGACCCGGTGGCCTTCTTCGATCCGATCGACGCCGCCAACGAGCACTACCTAACTCTGCAGGAGTTTCCCGGTTGGAGCTTCGTGGGTTCGCACTTTTCCAAGGCCAAGCTTCTCGCGCAGCGCAACCGCATGATAGCCGCGCACCCGGACACGACCTTCTGGCTGCCGCACGTGGCCAATCATCCGGAGGATTTGGCGTCGGTGTCGGAGTTACTGGACACGTATCCGAACGTAATTATCGACTTCTCCGCCCGGATCGACGAACTGGCCCGGCAGCCATATTCGGCCCGCGATTTCCTGATTAAGTATCAGGATCGGATCCTCTTCGGCCTCGACATGCCCGTTTCGGCCGAGGCGTACCGCTGCTACTTCCGTTTCCTGGAAACGCGTGACGAGTACTTCGACTATCCCGACTACATCGGCCGTTTCGGCGTGTACACTCGCTGGAAGCTCTGCGGCCTGGACCTGCCGGACGAAGTGCTGAAGAAGATCTACCACGACAACGCCGCCGGGTTGATTGGCGTGGAGTGAGCGTTGGGTGCCACTGGCGTCTCGCCAGTGCAATACAAACCGGGGCTTGTTCGTTGATGTTCCAGGAGATCTCCGTGCGTATGTGCGGGTTCTCGCTGGCGTGGCCACGAATCGACTGACGCGAAATGGACTCTGGGAACACCAACGAACAAGCTCCGGGCTAACCAGCACTGGCGCGGGCGCCAGTGGCACCCCGCCGACAAATCCTCTCCTCAAACCAAGACCTCGTCTTCCCTCTTTTGTCTTTGCGCCTTGGCTCCTTCGCGCCTCTGCGCGAGACTTCCTGCCGGCTCGGTGGGAGCCTCGCCCTCCCCGTCAATTCTACTTGCTCAACTCGCTCAGCAATTCCAGCAGCGTTTTGACGATTTTCGGAGCGGCTTGGGGCTCGACCTTGTTGGTGCCCAGCCAGGTCTCGTAGCCACCCAGTTCAAAGTGGCGCGGGGTGGGCAGGTAGCCGTAGGAGCCGTTGCCGAAGGAGACGACGAACGTGCGCGGCAGGGGGCTCTTGGCTTTGATCTCAAGGCCGATCTCGCAGAAGGCCTCGAAGGGGATGCCCACGATGCCAACGTCGCCGATTCGCATGGCCTGCATCACGATCTCGATTTTCTCCGGCGCTTCGCTGAGCTGTTTGAATCGTCGGGCGTAGACTCGCTGGCGGTGCTCCAGATGGCCCTTCGCCTCACCCGTGCGGGCCGTCAGTTCGGCGGCCCAGGCCATCTGTGCGGCGGTCGGCTTGCGGACCTTGAGCGTCAACTCGCGCTGGGCGGCACCGAGCGGCACCCAGTCGTGGAACTTCACGCCAGCCTGGGCCTTAAAGACGGCCTCGGCAACCAGATTGGCCACTTGCCGCATCTTCCCGTATCGGTCGAACCGCTTGGGCGTGCCCTGGAAGTCGATGTTGTTGATGTCGCCGCTGGTGCCGTTGGTCATGATGCCGACGAAGGGCGGGTCAACCCGGTCGGCCTCGATCAACTGCTGGATGCGGTCGGCGAACATTGCGAAGTAGTCGGCACTGACCGCCCCCCGCTCGACCCCGCCCACGTAATGCAGCGAGTAGTTGGCCAACAGCGCGATCGGTCGGTCGTCGACGGCGCGTACCGTGACGAAGGAAATCTGGGGGTCGGTCGGACCGGCCGGCTCGATCAGGTCGGGACTGCGACGCGGCGGGTTCATCCGCGCTTTGTCCATCCCACCGAAGGGGTTGCGAAGGTGCTCGCCCGGCTTCATTAGCCAGCGGCGGTTGAAGACCTGGGTCGGTTCGGCGGCCGCCCCCCAGCCGACCTTGGCCGGCTCCAGGTTATAGATCGCCGTGCGCACTCCGTCGACGATCCGACAGATGATCAGCTTCTGATAATCGGTGAACTTCTCGATCGATTTCAGGCTGTTGCCGCTGTATGCGCTGGGCGCCGAGTGCGTATGCGTGCCGGTCGTCATCACATGGTCGACCGGCAGGCCGGCCTTCTCGTTAAGTTGGCGCTTCGCCTCGTCGAGCACGTCGCGGGGGATGCCAATGTTGTCGCAGATGGCGATAGCCAGCCGGGTCTGGCCGTTATCGAGTACCAGGCAGCGGACGTGCAACTCGTCGTGAATGTGGGTGGACGTTACGGGCTTCCAGCCTCCGATTGTAGGCAGGCCGATCGGCGGCGTAATATTGCTCGTCGCCGCGCCCGCCATAAGCGTCTTCTTCTTGGCGGGCTTCTCGGCGGCCCGGGCGGTCAGCGCCGGGATAAGAAGCAGGGCTGTCAACACGGCGGCGAACTTGAACAGCTTGGCACACATTCTAGCACACATTGGCGAGGCTCCCGGTTGGATTGCGTGGGGCGGACCGATCCGGCCGACCGGCCCATATCCGATAACCATACGAAATGGGTGAGCGCCGCACAAGCCTACGAAGCGGCGAGCGACGGTTATGGGCGCAGGAACGGGTTTGCGGAACCTCAATGGATCGGTGACACGTTGGTAGCT
>CAZDHN010000084.1:0-13708 GCA_964505115.1 uncultured Planctomycetaceae bacterium | reverse complement strand
CCAATTGATGGGTGGTTGCAGGGTGCCACTGGCGTCTCGCCAGTGCTGATTAGCCCGGAGCTTGTTCGTTGGTGTTCCCAAAGCCCGCCGCGCGTCAGTCGATTCGTGGCCGCATAAGCGAGAACCCGCACATACGCGCAACAATCTTTCTAAACAATAACGAGCAAGCCCCGGTTTGCATTGCACTGGCGAGACGCCAGTGGCACCCATCCAGAACCACAAGCCCACGCGGATCACGCCAAGCCAAGGAGCAGAATAGATGAAACAGACCGTCCACCGTACGCTATTGCTCGCTATCGTCGTCGGCCTGATCGGCACTGGCGCGGCCTTTGGGGAATCGAAGGATTCCAAGGCAAAGACGCCCGAGAAGCCCAAGCCGCCGGTTCAAGCCAAGGAGGGCAAGAAGCCGGAGAAGCCGAAGCCGCCGGCTAAAGCCGAGAAGCCCAAAACGCCGGCCGCAGGCAAAGAGTCTAAACCGACCGAACCACCCAAGGCAGCGGCGAAGCCGAAGCCGGCGGTGCATACGGTTAAGAAGGGGCCGTTCAAGATCGAGCTTAGCCTGAAGGGCCTCTTCGAGGCACGGGCCAAGGCCGAGGTCTTAATCCGGCCGAAGACCTGGACCGGCCTGACGGTTCTCAAGGCGGTCGAGCACGGCACGCGCGTCAAGCAGGGCGATCTGCTGGTGGCGCTGGAGACGGACAAGATCGACCGGGCAATCGCCGACCTGGCAACGGCCAACCGGCTGGCGGACCTGAAAATCAAGCAGACCGAAGATGAAATGCGACTGATGCAGACGGTCGAACCGTTGAATCTGGCCTCGATCCGGCGGGCGAAGCGAATCGCTGACGAGGACCACAAGTACTTCAACGAAGTGGCCGGCCCGCTTGGCAAGCGATCGGCCGACTTCATGATTAAGATTTACACGCAGCGCGTGGCCAATCAGGAGGAAGAACTCCGGCAACTGGAGAAGATGTACAAGGCCGACGATCTGACCGAGGAGACCGAGGAGATCATACTCCAGCGGGCGCGCAACGCGGTCGAGCAGGCGAAGTTCTCCCTCGAACGGGCCAAGATCGAACGCGACCACACGCTCACATTCGATCTGCCTCGCCGCGCGGAAAGCATAACCGACTCTACCCGGCGGCAGAGTCTGGCCAGCGGCGCCAGCGAGCGGAAGATGGCACTCGACAAGAGCCGGGCCGGCATCGAGTTGCAGAAGATGACAATCGAGCGGGAAAGAGCCGAGGAGAAGCTCAAGGAACTCCGCGCCGATCGGGCCGCCATGATTATCAAAGCGCCGGTCGACGGAATCGTTTACTACGGCCAGTGCGTCCGTGGCAAGTGGACCGGGACCGAGTCCGATAAACTCCAAGTGGGTGGCACCCTCACGGCAAACAAGGTCTTCCTGACGATCGTCAAGCCGCGACCAATCTCGGTCCGGGCGACCGTGCCCGAGGAGCAACTCCACTACGTGCGGCCGGGACTGAAAGGATTCGTCAAGCCGACCGGATATCCGGACCTGAGGCTTTCGGCGATTGTCCACGAACTCAACGCGGTGCCCTCTTGTGGTAACCAATTCGAGGCCGTCGTCACCGTGGCCGCCGACGCCCGGGCCGAGCCCGTCATGCCCGGCATGAACTGCTCGGTCGAGCTGGTCGCCTACGAGAAGAAAGACGCCCTGACCGTGCCCGACGCCGCGGTTGAAGAGGACGAGTTCGACGATCAGAAGCACTACGTCTGCCTGGTCGACAAGAAGGGCAAGCGAAAGAAGCAACTCGTCACGCTGGGTAAGCGGACCGAGAAACGCGCCGAGATTCTCAAGGGACTAGCCGAAGGCGATCAGGTGCTGAAGGTGTATTCGAGGGACGAGGAATGAGGGACGAGGGGCGAGAGACGCCGGGTGCCACTGCTGGCTTGCCCAGCAGTGCCTTAGCGGCGATTGTACTTCGCACTGCTGGACAAGCCAGCAGTGGCACCCAACGCGGTGTTTGCTGGTCGGCCCTGATTGTCGTCGCCGGGCTGATGGTTCCAGCGACTGCGTCCGCCGAGACGGGTCCTCGCCCCAAGCCGGTTCCCACGCCGTCGGCCGAAGCGATCGATCAATCGATCGACCGCGGCATCCAGTTCCTGCTCGCGCGGCAGAACAAGAACGGCTCCTGGGGCTCCGCCCATAATACCAAGGGCCTGAACATCTTCGCGCCCGTGCCGGGAGCACATCATGCCTTCCGCGCGGCGGTTACGTCGCTCTGCATTTCGGCGTTGATCTCCACGGGCGACAAGCGGCCGGAGGTATCCGGGGCACTCGACCGGGGCGAGGCCTGGCTGCTAAAACATCTGCCTTCGGTTCGCCGGGCGACGCCGGTGGCCATCTACAACAACTGGGCCCACGCCTACTCGATCCAGGCCCTGGTCGCCATGCACGGCCGCCACGCGGACGATAAAGAGCGTTGCGAGAAGATCAAGCAGCTTGCCCAACAGCAGGTAGAAATGCTGGGTCGTTACGAATGCGTGGACGGCGGTTGGGCCTACTACGATTTCTCCGCCCAAACGCAAAAGCCCAGCGGCTCGTCCGTCAGCTTCGTGACGGCCACGGCCCTGGTCGCCTTGGCCGAGGCCCAAGCGATCGGAGTCGAGGCGCCCCAGCGTCTGACCGATCGGGCCTTGGCGTCCATCCGCCGCCAGCGCAAGCCCGACTTCTCCTATTGCTACGCCGAGCAGTTGAAGTATCGGCCCATGCATCCGATCAACCGGCCGGGCGGTAGCTTGGGACGCTCGCAGGCATGCAATCTGGCCATGTGCTTGTGGGAAGACGAGCGGACCACCAAGGCCGTGCTGAGCACTTGGCTCGACCGGCTCTTCGCCCGAAACCTCTGGCTCGATCTGGCCAGAAAACGCCCCATTCCACACGAATCCTGGTTTGCCGTGGCCGGCTACTTCTTCTACTACGGCCACTACTACGGGTCGTTGTGCATCGAGCGAGTCGAGCCGGCCGACCGTGCCCGTTTCCAGGACCAGATGGCACATCTGCTGATCCAGCTTCAGGAGAAGGACGGTTCCTGGTGGGACTATCCGCTCTACGACTACCACCAGCAGTACGGCACCGCCTTCGCCCTGATGTCGCTGGTGCGCTGCCGCCGGTAGTGATACACTGTCACCACGGTGACAATAGCCGCCAGCGGAAGCCGTGGTTGGTCGGCGACGCGGTTAATCGTCCCACGGGAAGTGTTGCGCCGGCCAACCGCCAGCTTCCGCTGGCGGCTATTGCGTGAAAAAAGGGGACAGGTCCATGTTTTCGGCCAACGGTTTGCCCAAGAACACGTCTCCTAGCCGAAAAATGGACCAGTCCCCAACTGGTCGATTCAACCTTCCAGGCGGGCGATTAGTTCGGCGCGGCGTTCAAATACCCTGACGCCTTGCTGGCGGATCGGCTCCTCGCACTGGGCGCTGGTGAGGTCCCAGGTTTCGTTCATGAAACTGAAGACGCGGCCGAAGTAGAGGCCGCGCATCGACTCGACCAGGCGGGGTGGATCGGGGCAAATGGGAAATGCGGCGATTACGTCGAAGAGAATGTCGACCCAAAAGTCGGTGTCGATCCGCGGACCGTCGCTTTCGGCGAAAGTCTTCTCCAGCCGGGCCATCAGCGGCGGGCTTAGGTACTCTCCCAAGGCGGCGACGCTATCGTTGAAATCCCGCACCGAATTGCCGCGGACCGCCTGCCGGTCGACTTCCAGGTCTTGGGCCGGCGCCAACTCCTTGAGCCCGAAGACGGGCGTCTTCTCAATCGCCGTCACCGACTTCCACGTCTTGAAGCTGGCGGCCACGGTCAGCAGGGCCGTGCTCACCACCTGGATGAACATTTCGCCCAGCTTGGGCGCGCTGGGCTTGTGAATCTTCGCGCCCAGGCCGACTTGGGCAATCCGAAAGCCGCCCAACAGGGCGTTCATCGTCATGAAAATGTCGATCCCGTACTGATGCGTCGTCCGGTGCCAGGGCACGGAGACGAGATGTCGGGCGAGCCCGGCCGAAAGCGCGAAATCGCCGCCGATCGGCTGACGGATGTCGCGGCCGAAGACGCCGTAGATCAGCGGGTAGCAGATGTTGTTGGTGATCGTGCCGTCGTACTTGTGCCGCGAGTAGAGCGGCGTGAGGTAGTCGATGCCCTCGTCCAGAATCGGCTCGGCCATGTACTTGATCCACTCGGGCGTGATCGATATCAGGTCGGCGTCGACACAAACCACCGCCTTTACCCCAAGCTGATAGCACTTGCGCCATGCGTTTTCGAAGTTCCAGCCCTTGCCGGGCGTTTTTTCGGGCGTGGTGATATATATCTTCGGCACCTCGGTCTTGGTGCCGAGGAAGACCTCTTCGGTGCCGTCGGGCGAGGCGTTGTCGGCATTGATAATCACGCCTTTGCGGCCCGGGAAGTACTTCTGAAGCCCTTCGGAAGCCACTTGGGTGGGGTGGGTAATCGAGTCGGCCTCGTTATACGACGGAATGACCACCGCAACGTCGGCCTCCGTAACGTTTTGCCGGTTGACTTCACGTTCGAACATGAGTGATTCCCTACCTATTGATCTTTGTATAGTTAATGCGCGAGTCGAGGAGGTTTCTCCAGGGAGCCGGGCTTCGCCCTCGATCATTGACTATGCAAGCGTCAATAATCGCTGGGTCGAGCTATCGCCCGACAGCCTGAAGAACCGAGTCCCTGTCACCCAATAGGCCCGGCACCGTGCCAGTTTTGTTTGTAGCTGGATTCGCAAGAATTCAGCCCGCGAGCGGGAATTCATCTGAATTCTTGCGAATCCAGCTACCGCGGTGTCGCCGACCATTGAGGTTGTGAAAACCCGTTCCCGCACCTGGCCAATAGCCCGACCCGACCGTTACACCGTATACCGAAGCCGTTTGGGGAGTCAAGGTCGATAGTTGACGACCACCCCCTTTTTTGCTACCTTCGCTGAAGTCAGTTACTTTCTCGTCCCGAATTCTCGCTCAGCAGAGGTATTTGAACCATGGTTGATCGACTTGAACGATTTGGAGTAGCGGTAATCTGTGTAACGATTCTGGCCGGCTGGGGCTGTTGGAATCGGGGCCCCTCGCGGTTGCACCCGCCGGGAATCAGCGCTTCGGGGGCCGGTTCGGGAGCGATGGAGCAGTACGATACCAACAGCGACGGCAAGGTCTGCGCCGAGGAACTCGACAAGGCCCCCGCCCTCAAGGCGGCCTTGAAGAACCTCGACAAAGACGGCGACGGCTGCGTTAGCGCCGACGAAGTGACCGCCCGCGTCGAGGCCTGGCAGGACTCCAGGATCGGCCGGATGTCGTTCAGTTGTTCCGTCACTCGCAACGGCAAGCCGCTTGCCGGGGCCACGGTCAACTTCGTTCCCGAAAAGTACCTCGGCGACGAACTCAAAGGTTGCACGGGTACCACCGACAAGAACGGCGTGGCGGTTCTCACCATTCCCGACGCCGATCCGCCGGGCACTCCCGACGCCGATCCGCCGGGCACTCCCGACGCCGATCCGCCGGGCGTGGCCTGCGGATTGTATCTGGTCGAGATATCGAAGAAGGAAGGCGGCACGGAGACCGTTCCGGCCCAGTACAACAGCCAAACGACCTTGGGACAGGAAGCCTCGCAGGACGCCGAGAACGTCGAGATGGGAGTCACTTACGACCTGAAATATTAGTGGTCAGCATCATCCACGGCGTAGGGTGCCACTGCTGGCCTGCCCAGCAGTGCCTTAACGGCGATTGTACCACACACTGCTGGGCAAGCCAGCAGTGGCACCCAAATTGCTGACCGCGAAGGCTATTCCTTCAACGCCGCAATCAGGTCGAGCACGTTCTGCTTGCCGTCGCCGAAGAACATCAGGCAGTTGTCGGCGGCGAACAAGGGGTTGGGGATGCCGGCGAAACCGGGGCTCAGGCTCCGCTTGATAACCACCACGGTCCGGGCTTTGTCGACGTCGAGGATCGGCATGCCGGCAATTGGGCTGCCGGGGTCGGTTCGGGCGACCGGGTTGACCACGTCGTTGGCGCCGATAACCAACACCACGTCGGTCTGCGAGAAGGTGGCGTTTACCTCGTCCATCTCCTTGAGCTTCTCGTACGGCACCTCCGCCTCGGCCAGCAGAACGTTCATGTGGCCGGGCATCCGGCCGGCGACCGGGTGGATGGCAAACTCGACCTCCACGCCTCGCGACTCCAGCAGGTCGGCCAGATCGCGAACCGCGAGTTGAGCCTGGGCAACCGCCAGGCCGTAGCCGGGCACAATTACCGCGCGGCGGGCGCTGTCGAAGAGCATGGCCACTTCCTCGGCCGAGGTGGACTTCACCTTGCCCGCATACACCTCGTCGGCCGTCGCCGACCCTTCGGACGGCTCCAGCACGCCGAACAGCACGTGCCACAGCGAGCGGTTCATCGCCTTGCACATGATCTGCGTGAGAATAACGCCCGAGGCTCCCACCAACGAGCCGGCGATGATCAGCACCGTGTTGTTCAGCACGAACCCGGTGGCGGCGGCGGCCAGGCCGGAGCAAGAGTTCAACAGTGCGATAACCACCGGCATGTCGGCCCCGCCGATCGGATTGACCAGCGTCACGCCCAGCACCGAGGCAATCACGACGAGCAGGAAGTATATCCAAACACTTTGCGGATTCAACGCCCCGACAATCACCAGCAGCACAACCAGGGCGGCCAGACCAATGTTGATCGGCCGTTGGCTAGGATAATGGAACGGTTTGCGGAAGGCCTCGATCTCCTGAAGCTTGGCAAACGCGACCAGACTCCCCCAGAAGGTTACCGCCCCGATCAATCCGGCCAGCAATCCGGAAACGACCGTCGCCACCACCGCGTTCTCGCCTGGCGCCGCCGGGCTGATCAACTCGGCCCCGGCCACGAAGACCGACGCCCCGCCGCCGAACCCGTTGAACAGGGCCACCAACTGCGGCATGGCGGTCATTTCGATCCGCACGGCCAATATCGCGCCGATCACCGTGCCGATAAGAACCCCGATGCCGATCAGCCAGTATCCGGCAATATCCTGATGGAACAGCGTGACCACGACGGCCACCAGCATTCCCGTCGCGCCCAGCAAGTTCCCTCGAACGGCCGTCCGCGGATGCGTAAGCCCTTTCAACCCAAGGATGAACAGAACCGCCGCCGCCAGGTACGCCAAGCTAATGATTGTTGTTTCCACGACTCAGTCTTTCTTCCTGAACATCTCCAACATGCGATTCGTCACCAAGAAGCCGCCGACTACGTTGATGGTGGCCATGATCACGGCGACCAGGCCGAACAGGGCCGCCAGGAATCCGTGATCGGCTCCGGCCGCCAGGATAGCGCCGACCAGCGTGATGCCGGAGATCGCGTTCGAGCCCGACATCAGCGGCGTGTGCAGCGTGGGCGGAATCTTCGTGATGATCTCGAAGCCCACGAACACCGCCAAAACAAACACGGTCAGCAGCAACACGATCGGCGAAAACTGGGGGCCAGCGGGCTGCTCGGCCGCCAGCAGAAGTAATTGGATTCCCATCGGTCAATCATCTCCCTCTATGCGCCACGAAAGGGGACAGGTCCATGTTTTCGGCCAACGGTTTGCGCAAGAAGACGTCTCCTAGCCGAAAAATGGACCAGTCCCCATTGTCCAATAACGCGATACCCATTGGTCAGTCGCCTCCTTATTCGATTCCGTAAACGTCTTCATCGCCGGCACTATCATCATCGTCGGCTTCCTCAACCAGCCCGTCGTCTTCGGGCTCTTCTTCCTCAACGGCCGGCGGCTCGATACCCAGCAGTTCGCACACGCGGGCATTGACGACGTGGCCGCCGCGGGCGATCAGCGTATCGCGGGTGATCTCGTCTTCCAGGTCCATTTTGAAACTCGGGCCGGCTTCCGACTCGCAATCCAGCAGATGCATCAGGAAGGTGGTGATGTTCTTGGCAAACATCTGGCTGGCGTGATAGGGCGAGTCGGACGGCAGGTTGGTCGGGCCGATGATCGTAACGCCATGCTCGACCACCGTCTCGTCCGCCCGGGTCAACTCGCAGTTGCCGCCCCGTTCGGCCGCCAGATCCACAATCACCGAGCCGGGCACCATGCCGGCAACCATCTCGGCCGTCACCAGCACGGGCGATTTCTTGCCGGGCACGGCCGCCGTGGTGATTACCACGTCGTTCTCGGCCACCACTTGGGTCATCATCTCCCGCTGCTTGCGATAGAACTCCTCGTCCATCTGCTGAGCGTATCCGCCCGCGTCCTCCGACTTGTCGGCCTCCAGTTCCATCTCCAGGAATCGGGCACCGACGCTCTCGACCTGCTCCTTGACGGCCGGCCGCACGTCGTAGGCCGAAACCACGGCCCCCAGCCGCCGCGCGGTGGCAATCGCCTGCAAGCCGGCCACTCCGGCCCCGACCACGAACACCTTGGTCGGCGTCAGTGTTCCGGCGGCCGTCATCATCATGGGAAACATTCTGGGAAGCGCCTTGGCGCCCAGTAGAACCGCCTCGTAACCGGCCACCGTGGCCATCGACGAGAGCACATCCATGCTTTGCGCCCGGGTGATCCGCGGCATTAGCTCCAAGGAAAAGAGCGTTGCCCCAGCGGCCGCGAACTGCTGGGCCGCTTCCGGCTCGCCCAACGGGTCGCACATTCCGATTACCACCTGGCCATCGCCCGGCAACTGATCCGAATCTTCGCGGTCGGCCCCCGCCACGCGAACTCGCAGAATAACGTCGGCCGCCAGCACTTCATCCCGGTCGGCCGCGATTTTGGCGCCCTTCTCGACGTACTCTTCGTCGCGATAACCGGCCGCCTCGCCGGCCCCGCTCTCGATCAACACCTCCAGCCCGGCCTTCACCAGCCCCGGCACCGAGGCCGGCACCAGCGAGACTCTTCTTTCCCCCGGAAAACGCTCCTTGGCGACTGCGATAATCATTGCCCGATTGATCCGATATTTCACGACCTTTGCCAAACCCGGGCCCCGCCACACCGGCAGGGCCAGCGAAACGTCTTTTCATTGTAACGCATGGCGTGGACGTAAAATACAGCCCTCGGGGAAGAGAGGCGGATGAGGGGCGCGGCGTGAGTATCGCTGTTAGCCCGGTCGCCTGCAACCGGAAAGTGGCTCAAGCCCCCTCGTTACGACGCTTTGCGTCGTAACGCCCGGGGAGTACGATTCGCACGTAGCTGGCTAGACCTAGTTGCGATGCTTCGCGTCGTACCGCACGCCGGACCGCTTTGCTGTCCGGGGGATCAGCGTAACACAATGCGTAGCGTTGTATTCTGCTTCAGCGTCGCGGAAGCGTCGCGGGATGGCGTTCCCACGCGAAGCATGGGAACGAGGAAACGAACGCTTACGCTGCGTTAAGCATAACTCCTGTTGCTGTAATGCTTTACGTAGTCCAGGCCGATAATCTTCAAGGGCTTCCGGCCCACTGCACGCCATCGGGCGGTCTGAAGTTGGCGGCAATTGGCCGGACACCCTTGTCAGGAAACCGCCGAACGGCTAGACTGCATGTGTGTCAATTTTTCGCCCAGGGTGCGCTACGGCTGCCGCTTCGGCAAATGGGCCCTGCGTGTGGTTATCAGATAGAGTGAGTTGCTGAAGATGAAGACGTACATGGCCCGGCCGAATGAAATCCAGCCCCATTGGTGGCTGGTTGATGCCACCGACAAGGTCGTCGGTCGGCTGGCAAGCGACATTGCCGTGATTTTGATGGGCAAGCATCGCCCAACCTATACACCCCACGTCGACACGGGCGACTACATCGTCGTGATCAACGTCGACAAGATCGTATTTACCGGCAACAAGTGGGAGAACAAGCAGTACACTTGGTACACCGGATATCCGGGCTTGAGGAGCGAATCGGCCGCCGCGCGAAAAGCGAAGAAGCCCGAGATGATCCTCAGCGAGGCGGTCCGCAGGATGTTACCCAAGAACAAGCTGGCCACCCAAATGCTCTCCAAGCTGAAAATATACGCCGGCTCGGAACACCCTCACCAGGCGCAAGACCCCGAGTTGAAAGAACTCGGAGTGAAGTAAGGAACCATAAGCGATGGCAGAGACCGCCACAATCAAAGCCAATCCAGCCGACGATACGTTGGGTACCGGACGACGCAAGTCGTCGGTCGCCCGAGTCAGGGTCCGTCAGGGCGAAGGCAAGATATTCATAAATAAGCGTCCGCTGGAAGACTACTTCCCCAGCGAGCAGCATCGTCAGGCCGTACTGGCCCCGCTGGAGCACACCAACAGACTGACCGCGGTCGACGTGGTCATCCGCGTCCATGGTGGCGGCAGCACCGGACAGGCCGACGCCTGCAAGCTGGGTATCGCCCGGGCGCTGAAGATCTTCGAGGCTGAGTTGGAGGAGCCGCTACGAGATTCGGGGCTCTTGACGCGGGACAGCCGCATGAAAGAGCGAAAGAAGCCGGGCCTCCGTGGTGCCAGACGCGCCTCGCAGTTCTCCAAGCGTTAAACCGTTCGTCGAAAGAATGCAATTCCGCCGACTTGGGTGCCACTGCCGGCTTGTCCAGCGGTGGCTCCGCGGCGTTTGTGTTTCGCACTGCTGGATAAGCTAGTGCTTTGTCACATCCGGTTTGATGGGTGGTTACAGGGTGCCACTGGCGTCTC
Organism: uncultured Planctomycetaceae bacterium; assembly: GCA_964505115.1. Classification (GTDB taxonomy): domain Bacteria; phylum Planctomycetota; class Planctomycetia; order Pirellulales; family Thermoguttaceae; genus CAZDHN01. The sequence continues at coordinate 3,080 of CAZDHN010000084.1, read as the reverse complement.
GCCAGTGCTGATTAGCCCGGAGCTTGTTCGTTAGTGTTCCTAGTGCCCATTCCGCGTACACTCGTTTGTGGCCCCACATACGCGCAACGATCTCCTGAAACAATAACGAGCAAGCCCCGGTTGGTATTGCACTGGCGAGACGCCAGTGGCACCCATCAAACATGGTGTTACCGAGCACTAGCAGTGGCATCCTTTTTCCTTTTTCAACGGGCTGCAAAATCGGTAATCAATCGCGCCTCGCCCGACCTTGATTCGCGCACCAATTGTGCGAGAATCAATATGTCCCCGGGAGAACCGCCGGCCGGCGACCTCGGGGCGGACAGTTTCCAATAATCGCGCTGAGTGAGTCGATGCCTCGTCGCAATTACCAAGCGCTGTTGATCATCGTCGCTTTGTCGTTGGTCTGCTATCTAAACGCCGACCGCCACGGGCAGTTGCTGCTCTACGCCCTGGACCAGATCGACCAACGCTACCTGGAAGAGATCGATCGGTCCGAACTGTTCGAAGGCGCCATGCAAGGCATGGTCAGCAAGCTCGACACGAACTCCGCCTACATCAGTCCGGAAACAGTCAAGGCCTTCGAGGAATCGCTCGATCAGAAGTTCGGCGGCCTGGGGATGCAGGTCTCGCTCGATCCTAAGACCAAGCAGCTCACGGTCATGAGCCCCCTGGTGGGAACGCCGGCCTACGAAGCGGGAATTCGCGCCGGAGATAGGATCCTCCGAATCGACGATGAAAGCACGCAGGGACTGTCGCTAAGAGACGCGGTCGAGCGGATGCGAGGCAAGCCGGGTGAGCCGGTCGATCTGTCCATCCTGCACGTCGGCGAAGACAAGCCGATCGACCTGACAATCGTTCGCGACATCATCCAGGTCGATACCGTGCTGGGCGATAGCCGTCGGGCCGACGGCGATTGGGACTACTTCCTCGAAGGACACGGCCGAATCGGCTACCTGCGAATCAATACCTTCGGCGAGAAGACGTCCGAGGAACTCGACCACGCGCTGAAGTGGCTCGAAAAACACCGCATGCGCGGACTGATTCTCGATCTACGAAACGATCCGGGCGGATTGCTAGCCGCGGCCATCGACGTTTGCGACCTGTTTATCGACGACGGAGTGATCGTCACCACGCGACGCCGCGATGGACAGATCCGTGAAAGCTTCACGGCCAGCCAGGGCAACACCTACAGCGGCTTTCCAATGGCCGTGCTGGTCAACCAGTACAGCGCCAGTGCCAGCGAGATCGTCGCCGCTTGTCTCCAGGATCACGGCCGTGCGATCGTGGTCGGACAACGCAGTTTTGGCAAGGGGACCGTCCAGGAAGTGATCGGGCTGGAGTCGGGCAAAGGCAAGCTGAAGCTGACAACGGCCAGCTATTGGCGTCCCAGCGGCCGCAATATCCATCGCACTTCCGACAGTGAAGACGGCGACCATTGGGGCGTTAGCCCCAACGAGGGCTACGAGGTGATCGTCGATGACGAAGACCTCCCCAAACTGCTTCGCGCCCGACTCCGCCGCGACATCTACCAACCCGGCGATGAAACGCCCGAGGAAGACGTACCGCCCGAGGAAGACGCCGAACCCTTCGCCGACCCCCAGTTGGAGAAGGCCGTCGAGTACGTCGAAGAAGCGCTGAAAGAAGAAGCGGCTGCTCGGAAATAGCCGCCGGGAAGCACGAGACTCAACTTCCACGGCCTACTATCGTTCCAAGCCCGGATAGTAGTTGTTGTAGTCCATGTAGTTTTTCTGGCCTGGGTAGCCCTGAAGCTTGTTGGTCCGCCGATTGAGGTTCTGCAAGCCCGAGTTCATATCACGCGCGGTATTCTCCAGGCCCCTGACCTGGCTGTTGAGCTGCGTCTGATTCATTCGCGGCCGGACAAACTGGTAGTAGTTGCTTACTGCCGGGTTGCCGGTCCTACGATAGAGATACATCCAGGGGCTGATCACATCCGGCGCCTGGTAGTTTGCAAACGGCTTCGCATTGGTGGCGGTTGGGGCTCGAACGGAACCGTAGGTTGACGGACCCGGCGAACCGGCCGCCTCTTTATGGGCCTCGGCCGAATAGCGGCCGTAAACCGGATGACCCGTCGTCATGGCCGATGGTCTGACCGAGTGAGGAGGACGCGCCGACCAGGAACGCGGCTGATTGCGCGGCGCCGGCGCCGCGGCCGGGCCTTGTTCCCGACCCGGGCCTTGTTCCCGCCCCGGGCCCTGTTGCTGCCCCGGGCTCTGTTGCTGACCGGTTGGCGCACCCGGCAACTGCGGCCCAACCGGTTCACGTGCCGTAGGAACTTGAGGGCCTTGTGGCGCCACCCGTTCACCGGCGGTAGGAGCCGTTGGAGTTCTTGCGGGAGCGTTCGGACTTGTCGGAGCCGACGGAAGCACGCGACCCGGCACCGAACGAGCCGTCGGCGGCTGCGGAAGCGCCGGACCGTAAGCCGAACCGCTTGCGGTGGGCGGAATGACCACGCCGCCATCCAAACTAGAAACGGGCCCCAGGCAAGTCCAGCCGATAAGGGCGACGGCCGAAACACCTGCCAACCAAGCGAATTTGCCGCGTGTGGTTTTCATCGCTAATTCCTCTCCGACAATCCGGATTCAATCGGGTGAACTTGAGAGCGTATCTATCCACCAGCATTTTACGTCGGCCGTACCATCGCGGCAATCGAAAATCCCCGAATTATCAGACCATTCCTTTACCACACCCCCCCAACGCGCGGGGTGCCACTGCTGGCTTGCCCAGCAGTGTCTTAGCCCGTATTTCTCACCAGCATCGTTATGAGAGGTCGTAAGTTCTGTCGTGGCAAGGAGTGCAAGCGATTCGTCCGTAGGCGTATTGGTGAATACGTTGAGGAGGAATCGCGCCGCACGACGAAGCCACGGCTGGACTTCCGTCCTCGCAGTAGATGGGTGGTGAGAAATGCGGGTTAGCGGCGATCGTACTTCGCACTGCTGGGCAAGCCAGCAGTGGCACCCATCACTCTGGCCGTAACAAACTGCTAATAGCTGCCCTGGTTGCCTTGGCGGTTGCCTAGTTGTTGGAAGTTGCGGAGGGTGGAGACGCCCAGGCCGGCTATG
>CAZDHN010000083.1:0-13726 GCA_964505115.1 uncultured Planctomycetaceae bacterium | reverse complement strand
AAGGAATCACGGGTGGCTTCACGAGCACTGTTCCCACGCCGCCCGCCAAGCCATCGGTATCCGAGGCATTGAAGAAGCTGGGTGAGGACCATTTCAACTGGTTTCAGGTCGTGGTTGAGGACAACGCCCCACCGCCCGGCAGCACGCCGCCTTACATCGATCCGCCCAGCGGCGGGGCCTGGGGGCAGTGGGCGGACAGTAAGCCGTGGTACTGGGATGAAGAAACGCCACCGGAACCTCACCCGCCAGGTTACGACCCCGACTATCATTGAGAAAACCAGTACGAAGATACGAACGCTGACGGCGTGCTGGACACATTCGGTTACGAGGACTTCCCTTGGGGAAAAAGCGGCACCAAGCTAGAGTTCTACACTTGGTTGGCCAGCCTGAACGCCGACGGTTCGCTCCACTCCTTCCACGGCGGTTTCAACTGGACCTGGGAAAGGGGAAGTGTGTATTGCGACATTGTCGGCGCCGTGCCCGGATCGCAGGCCTATCAGTATATTCCCGAGCCGGCCAGTTCGGCCCTTGCCTGGCTGGCACTTGCTTGCCTGGTCATGGTGCGTAAGTCTCATCGGCCGCGCGGCTATTGAGTTGACAATCGTCGTCGACCCCTGCGTCCGCGTGTTGCTCGAGCGTGGCATCTGCCTGGTGGAATGCTGGCCCGGAGAGCCCTGAGGCAACCAGCCTGCATTCCCGACGGGAGCTGGTTCCCGGCGGCGACCGCAATATGCCTGCCATGGGGGGGTTCTGCACACCGGGGATTCTCACTTCTTGGGGATCCCAAACCATTGACAGCCTCATTCATCCAGGCCACAATAAAGATGCACGATATGGATGATTGTCGGGGCGGTCTTCGCTCGCCGAGAAGTCCCGGCTCGCCCGCCTTCGTCGTCGAGTTCACCTGGGAAGGCGACGAGGTTGGCCATCAACTGGAGTGGTTTTGGGAAGAGGCCGGGACCGGAAAAACCAACTGGAGCGGTGACGCCCTGCCGGGAACCGGCGACGATCGATGGCCGACTGCTCGTGATTGCTGGCGACAGTTATTCGGGAAACCAGGTTGCGATCGTGGACTCCTATACCGCGGACAACTGGTATTTCTACGGCGTGACGATGTCGTACGACTCCGGCGCCGACGAGACGACGATCAATACCTACGCGGCCGACATCACTGGCGGCGACACAACCTTCACGTCCACGCACAATGCAACGGTCAGCGGGACCTTCCGAACCAGCTTGCCGCACGGAATCGGATTAGTAAACAACAATGGCACTGTCGAGACACCCTTTTGGGGAACGATCGATGAAATCACTTTCTACAGCGGCGTGAAGGACGAGCAGTTCTTCCAGTCGAATCTCGATCGCATCCTATTCATTCCCGAGCCGTCGTCAATGTTTCTTCTGGGGCTGGCGGCCGTCACGGGGATGGCGATCCGCCGGAGGCGCCGCAACGGTGAGAAACAGGAATCCCGCACGCTCAATTAGGTAGCCCGTGTTGCAGAATTGCTGGCAGCATCCTTTTGTCGAAGTAGCAGGTACGCAATGATGTTCAGGAACTCACGTGGATTATGGACGGGCTTGACGCTGGCTTTGGTTTTGCTTCTGGCGACGGGGCCGGCTTTTGCGGGCGAGGAGCAGCGGGCGGGGCAACTCCGCATCGGTTGGGCCTCGGCCGACATTACGCCCGAGCAGTCGGTCGTTATCCGCGGCGCTGCCCGAGCGCGGGTTTCGCAAGGCGTCTCGGATCCCGTCACGGCGACCGCGCTGGCCATCGAGTCGGTTCGGGCGGACAAGCCGTCGGGCATGGTGGTCATGGTCTCTTGCGATTTGCTCGTCATCACCGACGCCTTGCGCGACCGGGTCCGGGAACTGGTGAAGCAGTCGCTGCCGGAGATCGACCCGAACAACGTGGTCCTCAACGCAACTCACACCCACACCGCGCCGTCGCCATACACCGACCCCGACATGGCCAAGAAGCTTGCCCGGCTCGGTCTGGACGTTCCGGCTGCCTGGTCGGCTTGGGGCATGGATCTGGGGGCGATGCCGCCGCCGGATTATCTGGAATTCGCCAGCAAGCGGATCGTCCAGATCGTCGAGCAGGCCTGGAAGGGCCGCAAGCCGGGCGGCCTGAGTTTCGGCCTGGGTCATGCCGTGGTGGGGCACAATCGCCTGACGGCCTACGCCGACGGCCACTCGCAAATGTACGGCAAGACCGACCGGCCAAACTTCAGCCACGTGGAAGGATACGAAGACCATTCGGTCGACCTGTTGTACACCTGGAACGCCGAGGGCAAACTGACCGGCGTGGTGGTGAACATTGCCTCTCCATCGCAGGCGGGCGGCTGCGGGTCCCGCGTCTCCGCCGATTTCTGGCACGAAACCCGAATCGAACTCCGCAAGCGCTTGGGCGAAGGCCTCTTCGTCCTCCCGCAATGCTCGGCGGCCGGCGACCAGTCGCCAAGCGTTCTTGTGGGCAAGAAGGCCGAAGCGCGCATGCAGCGACTCACCGGTCGGAGTCAGCGTGGGGAGATCGCCGTGCGGATCGCCGACGCCGTGACCTCCGTGCTGCCGGTGGCCCGGAAGAACATCGACTGGAATCCGGTGTTCGACCATCGCGTGGAACAGATGGAGATCAGCCGCCGACGACTGAGCGATAAGGACATTAAGACGCCCAGAAGAACGCCCCACCGCCCTCAACTCGAGACGACGGAGCAGGCGTTCAACCGCTTGCGTGAAGAATTCCAAACGATGCGCGACAAGATCGAAGCCCATCCGGAACTCAAGCAGAAGCCCGGCTGGTTCAATGCTATCACGGCCGTTGTTTGGCGGATGCGACGGGCGTCGCGCGTGCTGGACCGCTTCGAGCTACAGAAGACGCAGCCCACCATGCCCGTCGAGGTCCACGTGATCCGGCTTGGCGACATGGTGATCGCCACCAACCGCTTCGAGCTGTACCTGGACTTCGGCACCCAGATCAAGGCCCGCAGCAAGGCCGCGCAGACGTTCGTGGTTCAGCTTGCCGGTCAAGCCAGCTACTTGCCGACCGAGCGGTCGGTGGCCGGAGGCGCCTACGGCGCGGTGCCCGAGAGCACGGAGGTGGGCCCCGAAGGTGGCCGCGAGTTGGTCCAACAAACGGTTGAACTGATCAACTCGATGTGGAAGTAGATTTCCCTCGCCTAACGGTAAATTGAAACCCGGCGGCGATAGGCTGTCGGCGATGTGCCGGTTACTTGAGCGAAGACGACGGCCAAGCGCTGTGCGCTAGAGAAACCGGCTTGCAGGGCGATGGCCGACATGGAAAGATCGGTCACGGCCAGTAGCTCCTTCGCGCGCTGGATCCGTGCCCTGCGGATCTCCGCAAGGACGGTACAGTCCAACAACCGCCGGAACGTTCGTTCGAGTTCGCGTCGGCCGACCCCAACCGCTTCGGCGATATGGTTTACGGAGATTTCACTCGCCGCATTGACACGGATGTAACGCAGCGCGGCCGAGATAATCGGGTCGTCCGTCGCCCGAGAATCCGTCGACTGCCGGGCAACTACCCGGCGGGGAGGCACGAAGCGGTCCGGCTCCCGGCTTTTGCCCGACATCAAGCGATCCAACATGGCGGCCGCCTCGTATCCAACGCGTTTGGCGGGCACGGCCACGCTGGAAAGCGGCGGCGTGGTGAGCAGCGATTCCAGATCATCGTCATCCGCGCCCAGGATGGCGACCTGCTCGGGCACGCGCAGCCCCAGGTTCCGGCAGATGTCGATCAGTCCTCGGCCGGCTATGTCGTTACAGGCGAAGATGGCCACCGGCGTGGATAGTTGCCCGACCCATTTCTGGACCTGCCGCTCGTCCTTTTTCCAACTGCTGGTTGCCAGGTCTTCGTAGAGGAACTCGACGCGAAAGCAGGAGACGGAGTGGCCGGCCGCGGCCAAACGCTCGGTGTAGCCGCGCTGACGCACTTCGGAATAGAGCGCCGACCGGCTGCCCACGAAGCCGAACCGGGTGTGGCCGTTCTCCAGCAGGTGTTCGGCCGCAAGGCGACCCACCTCGGCATGGTCGACATCGGCCACCGGCAGGTTCAAACCGTGAAGCGTGAAGGCCGTGTCGACTATCGGCCGACGCAGCCGGCCCAGCGCCCGGGCCATCTTCCGGTCGAAAAGCGTGGCAATGATACCGTCCGGCTTCCAGTGCCGCAGCAGCGGAATGATTTCCGGATCGCAGGGCGAGTTGCGAAGAATCCAGTCTTGTTTCTCCAGGGCAAAGGCGTGAACACCGCGAATCAGGTTGCGGCAGCACTCCAGGTTCAAGTTCATCAGAAGGGCCACCCGGCGACCGGTATCCACCCCGGCTTTGGCCGATGGCGGCCCTGATTTTGTCGGCTTTGCGCTCATCGCGGAATCTCTTGCGTTTCTTTCAATCCACGGGAACCGCTTCCAGTTGTAGCCCGATCGGCCGCACCATGCAACAGCCGGCGTGGCAACGGGCCCCCAAAGCGCTGGCTACAAACCGGACTTGCGATCTGCTAGGATGGGGTCAATGAAACCTGACAGCCGTCGGGCAGAACGCGGCGGTCAACCTGGCGCAAGAGGGAAGAACCATGTCCGCCTGCCGCGCGCTTGCATGTTGTTTCGGCTTGATATGTCTGATTCCCTCGACTGCCGCCTCGGCCGCTGACTGGCCGCAATGGGGTGGACGCGACGGACGGAACATGATCTCCGACGCCAAGCACCTGCCCGACATCGCCGACCGGCTCCACTGCCTGGACTTGGATACCGGCAAGCGCGTCTGGATCCACGACCTGCAAGCCGAGGCCTGGGGTTCGACGCTGATCGCCGACGGCAAGCTCTACCTGGGCACCAAGCGGCATTTCTTCGTTCTGGCGGCCGGGCGCCAGCACAAGCTGCTCAGCGAGATCCACCTCGGCTCGCCCACCTACACCAGCCCGATCGTGGCCAACGGCACCCTCTACGCCGCATCCCAACGCTACATCTGGGCCGTCGCCCAAGCTGCCGCCCAGAAAACAGCCTCCCACTGAACGTCTCACGGCTGTTGGCCATCGAACCGGGCGCCCGGCCCCAACCTTGGCAATGCCGGCAAAAAAGGACCCACGTCGATTTGACGTAAGCCCTTACTGCATAAGGTGCGGGAAAGAGGACTTGAACCTCCACGGCCTATAAGGCCACTAGGCCCTCAACCTAGCGCGTCTGCCAATTCCGCCACTCCCGCGGGGTGGGAGCCCAAAACGACTCCAAAAGATAGTCTACCGCCACTGCCCTGGGCGTCAAGGGGCCGTGGGCGTCAAGGGTGGGTCCGCTTTATGACCAGAACGGTGCGGTCGCTGCTATCGGGCGACACGGCGTGGGCGTCGAGGCGGTCGCGGGCCAGATCGACCAGTTTCCGGGCCGAAAGCTGCGACTGGGCGGTCAGCGACTGGGCCAGCCCGCTCTCGCCCAATTGGCGGCCTTGCTCGTCCCGGGCGTCGGTGAACCCGTTGGAGAAGATCACCAGCGACTGGCCCGGCTCCAACAGGTGCGAGAACTGCTCGTAGCTCGTCTCGGGCCCTTCGCCCAGCGACTGGCCGGCGTGACTGAGCGACTTCCAGCCGCCATCTTCCTCCAGTAACACCACACTGATCTGGCCGGCCGAGCCGTAGTGGACCATGCCGGTCGCCGTCTCCACCAACCCGCAAAAGAGTGCCGCGAACTGACCGCCCGTCGAGCCGGTCCAGAGCGTCAGGTTCACCTGGCCAAGTAACCGGTCGATGTCGCGTTGATACTGTGCATGCGAGCGGAGAGCCGTTTTCACGGTACTTGCCGACATGGCCCCTTCAATGCCGCTGTCCATGGCGTCGCCGACGGCCACCGTCACCAGGCCGTCGGGCAAGCAGAACCAATCGAAGAAGTCGCCGCCCACCGATTCGGCCTGGGCGGTCCAGCCGGCGATCTCCAAATCGTCGAGCATGGGGGCGATACTGGGTAACCCACCACGTTGCAGCCGCTCGGCCGCCGCCACCTGACGCTTGAGCTGCACGCCGTTGACGCCCTCGCGCAGCAGCATTTCCCGCTCCAGGTCGGCCGCCACCCGGCCGGCGACCATCTCCATCAGGTTTGTCTCTCGGTCGTTGAAATCGCGTTTCGCGCCGGCAAAGAACCAGAGGGTGCCCAGGATCATGGTGGGCGTGGAGACGGGAACGCAAACGGCCGCGGGAAAGCCCTCTTCGGGCAGCTTCCAGGTTTGCATCCGCTCGGTGTCTTCCAAGACAACCGCATGACCCAGCAGCGCTTCGAGATCTGCCAGCGCGCCTTGTAACGGTCGTGCCGGTTCAGTCAGACGGTCCAGGGACAACCCCCAACACGACCGCAGCTTCAACTGCGTGGTGGCCTCGTCGAGCATGTACAGCGCGGCCGCCTGGCATCCGACCGCGCCGGCGCCACCGGCCAAGACGGCTTCCAGCCTCGCGGCCAGATGCTTCTCCTCTTCCGGATGCTGCACCAGCGGCACGCCGGCAGCCAACTCCGCCTCGCGCTGCCACAGCACTCGCTGGGCGCGAAGCAACTCGGCCAACGTACCGGCAAACCCGGATGCCAACAGCCGGGCCGACTCCTCTTTGATTTTGGTGGCGGAGTCGGCCTTCTCCGTATCAATTGGCTCGAGCCTGAGGTGTCCCAGAGTTGCTCCAACGCCCGGGTCTACCGGGGCGGACCACGTCAGGTCGGCCAATGGATCCGGCGCTTCGCCGGCGATATACTGAAGCGACCAGCCGGTCGCCTTGCGAAAGGCCTTAAGAAACCCGGGCAGACTCCTAACGCCTTCGATCTCGGGTCGAACGACGTTGGGGGTCTCTTCCGAGTAGACTTTCAGATAGTTTTTTTTCGTCTTGACCACGGGCATTTCGGTGGGGCTTGTCTTGGGATGTCGATGAACCCGATCCGTGGCCCAAACTGCGAAGCTCCAGCGGCCGAACCGTAACGGTCAAAGGGCGATTCGCCCCCCCGTGGCCGTTTCCTAGTCTCCGCATAATACCCATCATCCTTGACCGGTATAACTTAACATCGGCCGTAACGGGCCCCGACCTGAGTCGGATTTGCGGTCGCGGTGGGACCTGGCGGTGGGAGGAGAGGGGGAAGGTCGTCGAACCGTGCGGAGTGATTCGACAATAGCCGCCAGCAGAAGCCGGCGGAAGTGTGCCACTGGCGTTGCCAGTGCTTTCGTCGCAACTTATCAGCGGATGCGTCAGCCCGTGAATCAACGGGCTCAAGCACTGGCGGAGCCAGTGGCACACACGGCCTGCTCAATTGCCCGTCAGATCGAAGTCGCGCAGGGCGTCCACCGACATGACCCGTTCGCCGGCTGGCTTCACGGTGTTTGCCGACTCGGTCGCCATTTGCGTCTCCTTTGGCCGCAGCCGCTCAAGGCTTCATGTCGACGTCAAACGGGTTGTCGCCCTCTTTGACCCTCAAGGTGAGGCCGCTCGTTTCAGGAATGTGGTACTTGTGGGGAATATTGGGGAACTGGCGGGCCGCCGGAGGTGGCGCGGTTCCACCGACCGGCACGTCCACCGGCGGCGACATGATTGCCACCCGATAGGTTCCTTCCGGCAAGCCGAAGTCTTCCGCCATTTCGACCACATAGGTGCCATCGGATTTCAAATTGGCATTGATGTAAACGCCCTGGCTCGGGTTGCTGAAGCAGATCAAGCCCTCGGACACCGGTTTGCCTTGGAACGTGACCGTTCCAAAGACCTTCCCGATGGGCACATCGGAGGAGCTTCCGCACCCGCCAATGCCGACTGCCCCAATTGTCATGGTCAGCAGAACTCTACTCATGCCGAGTCGCCAGGCCGGTCCTGGAACTTGCGGGTGAGGGCCATCGACGCCGGTGGCGATACGAAACATTTTGAGACTCTCAGAACACGTTAGGGATAGTATTGCCATCGTCCCGGTTCGCTAGGTCATAGAGGACCTGGATGGCCAGGGACTCCTGTAGAAAATGGGCGGAGCCGTCGACAAACAGCACTTGGGCGCCACTGGGATGGACGGACTGGATGGGGCGATTCGGACCGCAGTTTCCCGCGATACCCCATCCGCTGTAGGACTTTTGATTGATCGGGTGCCAGACGCAAGTGACGTTGAAAGCTCGCTCCGTCATCGCGCCCGCCCCCATGCAGAATCCGTGCCAGCAGTCGCTACGGCAATCGGCCCGGCCGCCGGAGGCCGTCCGGCACCAGTCGGACTGCTCGCCAACCGCTATTGTGTTCGAGGTGCCGTCGGTGACGTGGGCGATTCTGACGCTCTTCTGTCTGATCAATACGCCGCCATCGGAAAGATGTCCGCTAACTCCGCCGTCGTCCTTGGGTCGGGTAGTGGAATGCCCCTGCGCGCCGGAGATGCCGGTGTAGTCGGGGCTGATAACGTTGGCGTCGAAATGGTCGGAGGTATTCAGTCCGAAACGGTCGAGGTTGCTGGAGGGGCAGATCATGAAGGGGATCGTGACGTTCCGCAGAACGTCGCGATTGTGGCTGTTTCCACTGTCTCCCACCCAACCGGTGACCGCGGCTTCGCCGTCGAACTGGTCGTAAATCGCCTTCTGTTCCAGAAAGGGCAATATCCGTATCCACCAGGAATGGCCGTGCGAATATCCGGGATTGGCCGTCTCGGAGGTTCCAATCGGCAGCGAGCCGTGAGCGTTCTCGTAGTTGAGCAAGCCCAGGCCGACCTGCTTGAGGTTGTTTGAACATTGCAGCCGCCGGGCCGCCTCCCGGGCGGCCTGCACGGCCGGCAGCAACAGCGCGATAAGAATGCCGATAATGGTGATGACCACCAATAACTCGACGAGTGTAAAGCCTCGCCGGCATGTTCTACTCGACACCCTCACACCTTGCGCCATGGACATTTTGCCTGAACCGTTACCTTGATTTCTCAAGTTCGCGTGACGCGGGGCGACGGTCGAGAAGCGTGCGGGAATCCCGCGTCGAACCGGCGACGTCGTACACCCGCAGCGTCAGCTTGCCGCCGGCGACATTCGCGATGCCGTAACCCCAGGCGGAAAAAGTCGCCGCGGTCAGCTTGGCGCCCGGCTTGGTTGCCATCAGGCTTCCTCCGCCGATGCCCGCCGTCACGTAGACGGTCCCGTCGGCGTCATCCCGGACGCCGGCGCGAATGGGATGTGTCCGTTCATAGAGGTGGGCGTGGCCGGCCATCACCATGTCGACGCCGTACCGGTCGCAGAGTGGGCCCATCAGTGCGCGCATCTCCCCATCTCGCTGCTGAAAACGCGGGTGGCTGTGATAGGTGGCGTAATGGTAGCAGAGGAAGATCCACGGCATGGTGTTGTTGTCCAAAACTTTCACCAGCCATTTGTACTGGGCGGAACCCGCGTAAAGGCCCGGCACTTCGACGCCTTCGGCATGATCGTCGGTAATCACCGCGTCGAGCATGATGAATCGGGCATTGCCGTAGGTGAAAGTGTAGTAGGTCTTTCCCCAGTAGGGTGATTCGTGGCCGTCGAAATACATGGCGTACGCCTTGTCACCGGCGATGCCTCGTCGCTCGTGGTCGCCGATGGCGTTCAGGTAAGGCGTGCAAGCCATGAGGTTGCCCTGTGTGCCGAACAGTTCCGTCCGGTACTGTTGCTCGGTCTCATCGCGGCTGGTTGAGCCGGTGCCCTTGATTACATCGCCAGAATGTACTACCAAGTCGGGCTTGTGCCCAAGAATGGCATTGGCCACCAACGGGGCATTGGGCGCGAAAGGATGGCCGCCGTGTCTCGTGTGGGTATCGCCCAGGAAGGCGAAGCGAAAGGGCTTGTTTGGACCGGGGGCGGTTCGGAAAGTGTAACCGGGGCTACGGACCGCCTCTGTTCCCACCCGCGACTTGACGCGGTAATGGTAAGGCGTGCCCGGCATCAGGCCCGAGACCACGACCCTGTGCATGCGCGATTCTTCCGGGGTCGAAGCCGTCCGGCCGTAAGCGGCAGTCGCACCGTATTGCACCGCCGACGAACTGGCGACATCCGTTTCCCATTGGATGGTAATGCTGCTGGTGGTTACCCAGGTGATGTAGGGTTGTACTCTAAACCGCGGCGCGGCCGCCGGCGATCCATAAGCCGCCACGACTGCAAATGCCAGCACCAATCCCACGGGAAGACACAATCTCCGTCGTCGAGTCATGCTCATAATATCTCCGTTGATGGTCAATGGTGATGAAAACCGCAAGCTTGGACATGGCGCCCGGGGATTCAATAGTCATCGAGTAGCGGTCAGTCGCCAGCCAGCGGGCGTTGCCGAGATTTCTTCCGCCGCCACGCACAAGCGGCCAACCCGATCAGCCCTGCTGCCAGTAGGATGCATGTCGAGGGCTCGGGCACCAAGGTAACGCTCAGCACCGGGCCGTTGCCGCTGCTGTGTTCGCTCGAACAGAAGTGCAATTTGTTACCATCGTACGACCGCAGCAGCACGCCGTGGTTGGCACTGGCACCGGTGTACCACTCGCCGACCAATTGTGTTACGTCCCAGGTGATGGGTACGTCGCCGATGCCCGTAACGTTGGAGCTAGCGTAAGGGTCGACGTCTGCCGCGTCGCTGGTGCCCACGTAATCGCCGCCCAGGGTATTCCAGGGATGGTCGTCGCCGGGGAAGTCATTCACTCCGTTGGATCCCCAGTCGCGGTCGTTGGCCGTCACCTGGCCTTCGACCCACGATTGGGTCAGCCGATACACTTCCATCGCAAGACCGCCGGAATTCGTATAACCGCCGCCCAGGGTATCGGAAGTCAGCGTCAACGTGGCCGACTCGACGAGGAAACCGGCAGGCAGGCTGCCCAGGTCGAACTGGATGACCGAACGCTGTATGGTCGAGCCGCTTGTGTAGACAGCCAGATGCTGATTGTCGTTTGCAGTATCTGGAGCCGTAGGGAAGATGCGCCCGTCCGCGACCGCGTGGAGCGAGACGGTCTCCGCCCGACCCGCGCTGGTTGCGCCTACCAGCAGGGCCATGCTTGCCGCAGCCAGCAAAGCCCGATTGAACTCAATGTGGATGTGCCATTTGTTGCTTCTCATCGTGGTATTCTCCCTTTCAAATCAAGTTATGGCGTTCGACCGAAACTGCGGCCAAACGGAACGGTTCCGAGAATCGTTAAGTGTTTGTCGATCATGGGCCGAGTGAGTTCGCTTGTTTGCTTATTTGTTTGTTGGTGGTCCGGCGGCCGGTCTGTTCTGAATCGATATCCCTCGGCACGGGCTTGGGCACCAACTCGATGCTTAGCAGCGGGCCGTTGCCGCCGCCGTGTTCGCGGGAACGGAAGTGCAGGTGGTTGCCGTCGCGCGACCGCAACAGCAGGCCGTGGTTGGGACTGGCGGCGGTGTACCACTCGCTGACCAATTGTGTCACGTCCCACGCGATGGGCACGTCGCCGGCGCCCGTGGCGTTGGAGCTAGCGTAGGGATTGACGTCGGGTAGGCCGCTGGTGCCCACGTAATCGCCGCCCAGTGTATTCCAAGGACGGTCGTCGCCGGGGGACTCATTCACTCCGTTGGGCCCCCAGTCGCGGTCGGTGGCGGTTACCTGGCCTTCGACCCACGATTGGGTCAGCCGATACACTTCCGTCGCGAGACCGCTGGAGTTCGTATACTTGTTGCTTGCCGTCGAAGTGAGCGTCAACGTGGCCGAGCCAACCGAATAGCCGGCCGGCAGGCCGCCGAGGTCGAACCGGATGGCCGAACGCTGTATGTTCTCTTCGACTGTCTTTGTACATGCGGACAAGACGGCAGTGGTGTCGCTCTTGTCTGGATTGAATAAAAAAATGCGTTTGTCCCCGACCGCATCGAGCGAGACGGTCTCCACTCGACCCACACCGGCCAAGCGTCGGGCCGCGTCTTTGGTCATTCCGGGCGGCGGCAGTTGGTCGACTCGCACGAAGCCTTGGACATCCACGTCAATCCGCTCGGCCCGACCCGACGCATCAATCCGCACCGCCTGGCCGGCCGAGAGTTGCCGTTCGGATAAGTCGTGGGATTCGGCCTCCAGTGCTACTCGGCCAGCGAACACATGCACCTCGGCCGCGGTGTCCTGCCGAACTCGAACACCGAATTCGGTGCCCAGATCGACGACTCGGATAGTGGGCGTGTGTATTGTGAATCCCCGGGCTTGCTCGACCACTTTGGCGGTCAGACGGCCCACGTTCAGCCGCCCTGCGTTTTCTGATTGCGGCTGGAAGGTGGCGGGGCCCTCCAGGATAACCCGGGCGCCGCTGCTGAACGTGATCTCCACCAGGCCTTCGAGCAGGTCGACTTGTTGGTCCACATCGAGATACTGCCCCAAGCGCGGCGGTCCCTCACCCCGGCCCTCGCCCTGGGAGAGAGAGGGGCGTTGGTGGTCGGCCCACCGGCAGTCGATCGTTCGGGTGAGCCGGGCGACGTAGCGTGGCGCAACCGCTGGTTCCCGCCAGCGGCTATTGTTTCGATACAAGGGCGCGGCCCAAAAGGCCAGCAGCGTCAAGAGCGAGCCGATGGCCATGGCGGCAATCAGGATCGAGAAGCGGGTTGGGTTGTGAAGCAGTTCGGTCCCCTGTTGGAACGAATCGGCCAGAAAGCCGAGCAGTGGAGACTTGCGGGGTTCCGTCCCCTCTCCCTGACTCTCTCCCGGCGGGAGAGAGGATGTCGTCAGGTGGTTACCCAACGATTCGGCCAGCAGGCGGCCCTGCAGGCAGATGTCGACGAACAACTCCCGTTTGGAGTCGTCGGCCGCGAGTTGGGCGTTCAGCTCCGAGAGTTCCTCGGGCGATACCTGGCCGTCGAGGTAGCGCACTACCAGGCTGATGAAGTCATGGTCGCTCGGGCGTGTGTGGGCCGGCTCAGCCATCGGCGGCTCCCAACTCGGCCTGTTGTCGGCGAATGCAGTCGCGCAGCGTGTGATGAATACGGCTCAGTGCCATGTAGATGGTGCGAACCTTCCGCCCCAGTGCCTCGGCAACCTGGATGCCACTTTGGCCCTCGATGTACCGCAGCACGACGATCCGCCGAGCATACGGCGTGAGCTGATCGACGCACATGCGAAGCGCGTCGGCCAGGGTCGCCGAGGGCACATCGTCGTACTTTTGCCAATGGGGCGCCAGCGCGTCCAGAGTGCTTCCATCCAGTAGCAATGGGGCCTTGCCCTTGTGGCGGATCGCGTGAAGAGCCCGATATCGGGCCGTCCGGCGGAGCCAGGGCAGCAAGGCCTCCCGGTCCCTGATCTTCGCCCGCTTGCTGACCGCCAGCATCGACACCTCCTGGAAGACATCTTCGGTGACGTGCTCGTCGTGGACGATCGACCAGATGTAGGCCAGCAGCTTGGCCCGATCGGCCAGCAAAATGCGAATCACGGTGTTTTCATCGACTGGCATGGCAAGGCTCTTCGGCGCGCACTCCTATCCCCTCCAATACACTGTAATCCCACCAAATCGCCACATGTATACATTATCCGGCGGAGAATTCTGGCTAGACGAGACGAAACGTCTCCGCAAAGCCTTGCAGTAACGCCACTTACGGGGATTTGCGGGAGTTGGCGAAAAAAATCAGAAATCGGCCGTGCCGGGTGTGCGGGGGAAGGGGATCACGTCGCGGATGTTGGCCATGCCGGTGACGAACTGGATCACTCGCTCCAGCCCCAGCCCGAACCCGCTATGCGGAACCGTGCCGTAGCGACGCAGGTCGAGATACCACCAGTAGTCGTCCGGGTTGAGGTCCTGTTCGGCCATCC
>CAZDHN010000082.1:0-13745 GCA_964505115.1 uncultured Planctomycetaceae bacterium | reverse complement strand
GGCACGGGGCCGGTGGGGAAAAAGCCGGTTTAATTTCTGCTCCGCGCCTTAGCACGGCCCCTTGGGCCTAATGTTACCGTGAGCCAACGGAGCAAAACCGGGATCGTTTCAGCGGAAGAATAAAGTGTATTACCTCCACATTTTTGGGAGCCGAGACCAATCCCCCAACCGTTATCGCCGGATTACTCGTAGGCGGGATGTTGGTTCTTCTTGCGATACTGGCCGGGAGTCTGGCCGGTTTGGGACTTGAAGAATTTTGACATGCTCTCGACCTGCTCGAAACCGACCAACGCGGCGATTTGTGCCAAACTGAAATCGGTTTCCACCAGATATTGCTTGGCCTGTTGCAGCCGGGCCTGCTGGATAAGGGCATGAGGCGAACGACCGATTCGGCGTTTGAACCGCCGTTCCAAGGTCCTGCGGGGCAGCCGCACGTGCTGGCGAACGTCGTCCACGCCGATCGCTTCGCAGGCGTGCTCCCGAATGAACCTTAGCGCTTCGGCAACGTCCGGATCACCAACCGCCAGGACATCGCTGGAACGACGGGTCACGATCTTCAGCGGACCGACGACAATTGGGGCCTCCGGCGGCGGCTCGCCCCGAAGCTGCCGGTCCAACAACGACGCGGCCGCGTAGCCGATCCGCTGCCCGTTGATGTCGATACTCGAAAGGGGTGGGTTGCACAACTCGCAGAGCACGTCGTCGTCGCTGATCCCCAACACGGCCACCTGATCGGGAACGGCGATCGAGGCCTTCCGACAGGCTTCCAATACCTGCCGAGCGCGGAAGTCGCTGCATACGAAGAGGCCCACCGGCTTGGGAAGCCCCGCGAGCCAGTCCGTCAATTCCGTGTCGGGATTGAGTCCGAGCACCTCGGCCGACGAACGGATTCGTTCCCTTGCCCGGGGGCGCAAGAAGGCGCCGGGCTCGAAGCCGGCTTCGCACGCGCGTCGCGTGAATGCCGCCTGGCATTGCTTGGAATACTCCGCATTGCGCACGCCGTAGAAGGCGAGGTGTTCGAAACCGCGGTCGAGGAAATGCTCGGCAGCCATCCGGCCGATCACCTCACAATCCATGTCGATACTCGCAATGCCATCCCGTGGACACAGTCCGCAAACGTCCACCGCCGGCAATCCCGACGCCAGAACGAAGTCGGCCATCTCGTCGCACTGGATCCGCGCGATGATCCCGTCGCCTTGCCAACTCCTCAACCAGTCGGGCACGCCCTTGAAGACTATCTCCTCCTGATGATAGAACACCCAGGGCCCATGAACCCGCGCATATCGGGCGATCTCGCGTAGCGCGTCGCGCCGAAGCCGCCGGTCGGGCGCGAAGATCAGGGCTATTCGAATGGGTGTGTTCACCGTCAACTATCGATAGCTGCCGGCCGGTGGCAGGGAAGAGTTGGTGGCCGGGTAGCTGCTGCTGGGATAGGCCACAGCCGTGTCGGGTGTGGAACTGGCCGGGCTGGACGAGTAGTTGCTCGTGCCGCCGGGCCGGTAGGGAGAGCCGGCGGCGGTCGAGCCGGGCGAAACGTACGGGCCGGCCGGCGAACGGTACGGAGCCACGCCCGCCGGTCGGAAGTCCGTATTCGCCGGCGTGTAGCCGTTATTGCCTGGGATGTAGCGGGCCGTGTCCCCTTCGGTATACCCGTTAGTGTAGTCCGAATTCGCCGCTCCCGTCGATGAGCTTGGATACCTGCCGGTCGAGGACGGGGTGGCGCTGGGCGATTGAGTGGCCGCGTTGGGCGAAGTGCTCGGGTAGGACGGCCGCGTGGGCGGAGTTGTTATCCTCGTGCCGGTGCTCGGGTAGTAAGATGGCGATGAAGTCGGCGGAGTCGTGATCCGGGTCCCGCTGCTCGGGTAGCGCGAGGTTGGCGCGGCGCCCGTTGCGCCGCTGGTCGCGCTGTTGTAGCGCGAGGCGCTGCTGCTATGGCGATAGTTGGGGTCGTTGGCATATCGAGAGACCGGGGCACTTGGCGCGGTCCTGCTGGAAGCACCACTGCCGTAGCGATTCGCGTACATCGACGACGTACCGGGCGTTGCCCCGACATTAGCCGATCGCGGCCCGATTGGATTGCTGGCCGGGCCGGCGGAGGCGCGATACGGATTGGCGGCGGACGGCGCGACGGCAGAACCGTAAGGGCCGGTCTGGGGCGCCATGTAGCCTGGATTCGGCGGCGTGGAAGCGACGGCGCCGGGCATGGTGGTCGCTCCGTAGCGCGGCGACGGATAGGCACCCGGCCTGCTCGCCGAAGCGGTCGAAGGAGGCGAGTAGCTGGCGGGAGCGGTCGGATAACCGGCCGCCGGCGTCGTTGTGTCGGCTACCGTTGAAGGATATGTCGGGGTCGAGGCAGTCGTCACCGGGTAGTTGGTTGCCGGCTTGGTGCCTATATCGGTCGGAGTTGCGGTTGTCGACGGCTTCTCCGCAAACGGCGGGGCGGTCGTGGCCAAGCTCGATGCGGGCTTCATGGGTTTCTTCTTGAAGAGTGCCCAGTTAGATGGATTCATGCTGGGCATGGCGAACTTGTTACCCGACTGGCATCCGGAGAGGCCGAAGCTGGTTACGGCTATAATCGCACACAGGGCTACCATTGGCAGCCGCGCCCGCAACCCGAGAGAACCCGCAAAGTTGCGCGCACGCCGCGCACATCTGGCAACGTAAGACTCTGAATGGAATCGCATGGAATGGTGTCCTTTGAAAACGGACCAGAGAAGGGGCCGCATCGGGCCCATCGACCTCCGTGTCGGACTGAAATGTCGACGCCCTCATCCTTGAGGAACCGCGCCGGGCACGTAGTGCCAATAGCATTATCGCCCCTTGCACGACCGAAACAGCAGGACAAACCCGACCTCTTACCTGATATAGCCCGAAAGGCAGCCTGAAACCGCCCATTGACCGTACAAGAATCAATAGGGCGGATTATAGGTCAGGCAAGAATTGGGTCAACGCCAATTTTGCCATTTCTCGCGGAAGATGGGAAGGACAGGGCGAATAGGTCGCCGCAAGCTACTAATTCGCTTGCGCCACTTGCTGCATCAGTTGCAGATAATCGAGGGTGACGGCCATGGCTTCGTTGAAGTAGAAGTCGCGCTTGATGATCGGCCGGTCGGGATCGTTCATCTCCTCGATCTTCTTCTCTTCTTCCTTGTCGGCGTTCAGTTCCGCCCGTTCCGCCATGAACTCCTCTTGATTGAGCGTAACCTTTTTGCGCTCCTTCTGCTCCTTGTAGCGGATGATGTTCTTCAGCACCTTCTGGAAGTCCTCCGACTTGCCGCAGCGCTGCTCGGAAAGCTTCTTGAGCTGCGCGCACATCGGCTTGTTCACGTAGCCCAGCTTGTTGAACTCAAGCGACCCGACATGATCGAAGGCGACGGGGTAGTCCAGGTCGGCCTCGCCGATGTCGAGTTGGGTGGTCAGCGAGGGCAGTTCAACGTCGGCCAGCACGCCACGGTTTTGGGTGCTGTCGCCGTTGGGGCGATAGAACTGCTGCATGGTTATCTTCAACGCGCCAAGGCTCGGCGCGTTGGGGATGCGGAACAACTGTTGACCCAGGTCCAGCAGGCTCTGCACCGTGCCCTTGCCGTGAGTGGCATGGTCGCCGACGATCAAGCCGCGGCCATAGTCCTGGATTGCACCGGCGAGAATCTCGCTGGCGCTGGCCGAGAATTTGCTGGTCAAAACGACCAGCGGCCCGTTCCAGGCGGTGCCGCTCTCCAAGTCGTGATAGGGGTGAATCCGTCCTTCGGCGTCCTTCACCTGGACCACCGGCCCCTTATCGATGAACAGGCCGGTCAGGTTGATCGCCTCGGTAAGCGATCCGCCACCGTTGCGGCGCAGGTCGAGAATTACCGCGTCCACGCCGTCGGCCTTGAGTTTATCGAGAATCGCGCGAACGTCTCGCGTGGTGCTCTTGAAATTCGGTACGCCACGCCGGGCACCGGCCATGTCCATGTAGAAGCTGGGTAAATCGATGACGCCGATCTTGTACGGCTGACCGTCCGGCTTGCGGCCTTCCTTGAATACCTCGAATCGGGCTTCGCTGTCCTTTAGTTCGATTTTCGCCCGGGTTATATCGATGACTCGCCGATCGGGGCTGTCGACGGCAACCAGTTGCAGCCGTACGATCGTCCCCTTCTTGCCGCGAATCAGCTTGACCACTTCGGAGAGCTTCATGTCGACCACGTCGACCAACTCACCCTCGGTTCCCTGGCCCACGCCGACCACTTTATCGCCCACCTTGAGCCGGGCGTCCTTGTCGGCGGCTCCGCCGGGTATGATCTTGTGTACCTTGGTGTAGCCGTCCTCCGACTGCAGCGACGCCCCGATGCCTTCCAACTGGAGTCGCATGATAATCTCGAAATTCTCCAGCGTGTTGCTCGACATGTAACTGGTGTGAGGATCGAAGGCGGAAGTCATCGACGTCAGGTACATCTCCAATAGCTCGTTGCCGTCGGTCTGGTGCATTCGCTTGGCGAAGCTGTGGTATCGCCTCGACAGCTTGTCGAGTGCTTCCTGCCCTTCCATCTTGTCGGCCTTCAGAACCAGCAGGTCGTACTTGATTCGCTTGCGCCACTTCTCGCGAGCCTCGGCCTCGTTTTGCGCATATTTAGTCACGTCGCGGTCGGTAACCATCGCCTCCTTCGCCGTGAAGTCGTGCTTGGCAACCAGCAACTCGTCGACCAGCTTCACCCGCTCGTCAATCCGCTTCAGAAACGTCTGAAAAACCGTGTAAGCGAAACTGACGTCGCCGCGCCGGACCAGATCGTCCAGATCGTTCTTCCGCTGCTGAAAGGCGTCCACGTCCGATTGGTAGAAGTAGACCTTCATCGGGTCGAGCATCTTCAAGAACGACTTCATGCAGCGCTGCGATATCTCGTCGTCCAACGGATGGCGAGAGAGGTGATCGCGGCGCAACAACGAGGTAACCGCCAGCGCGATCTGCCGGTCTTCGGCACTTGGCGCGACGGGATCGGCCAAGGCCGGACCGCAAAAACAGACGGCCAGCATGGCAACGGTCAAGATGCACGAACAACGCAGACGGATAGACGGGTAACGAAAACGGATCATTTAATACCTCGCGAAATGGCGAAAAGTCGACAAAAAGGGTGATTTACAGGGTGTGCAACACCCAGCCTATGGTATCCAGAAATCAGTTGCGGAGCAAGGCCGAGAACTGCCCCCCACCGTGGCGGGCGTGCCGTAAGTCGATATCGGCCGGGTAAGGGGGCAAACAAGAGTCACCTTTCCCAGCAAAAAACCCGCCGACAGCCGCCTTTACAATACTACGCGGCAGGCAGCCGGTCGGTTCGCCCGGCCGTCGGGGGGTATGGCTGACTCTTTTCCCCTACACTTGAATCGGTTACTATCATGTATCTCAATGACCGTGAGACTCGCTCTTGCCTTTCATACACGATACGACGAAATCGCATTGTTCGACCGTAGAGCGTACAATAGGTATGATCGGCATTATTTCAATCCAATGTTCCCCACCCGAAGGATGATCCCGCCATGAGAAGAGGCTGCCTCCCTCTACTATTGATAGCCGCCTGGACACTATGGGCGGCCGGGCCGGCTGACTCTCAGGAGTGGACCCGGTTCCGCGGGCCGGAGGGCTCCGGGATCGGCCAGGCCGAGGGCATCCCGCTTGACTGGACAATTAAAAGTTGCAACTGGCGCGTCGAGTTGCCCGGCATCGGCTACTCCTCGCCCGTGCTCTGGGGCGATAGGATTTTCATCACCTGTACCATCGAGGAAGACGCCACGCGGATCATCCGTTGCCTGCGAACTTCCGACGGCGGGCTGATCTGGGAGAAATCGTATCCCTCGAAACCGCACTCGAAGCACAAGTTCAATTGCCACGCCTCGTCCTCGCCGGTGGTCGACGAACACAATGTCTATATAGTTTGGGCAACCCCCGAGAACCACATCGTCGTGGCGCTCGACCAAGAGAAGGGAAGCGAACTCTGGCGACGCGACCTGGGGCCCTTCATCGCCAACCACGGGTTCGGCGCCTCGCCCATCGTCTTCGAGGACAGCCTGATCCTCACCGCCGACCGCGACGAGGATAGTTTCGTCACCGCCTTGGACTGCAAGACGGGCAAAACCCTATGGAAGTCGGCCCGGGAAAAAGAACGGGCGGCCTACGCCACTCCCTTCATCTTCCGAGGCGCCGACAAGAACCCGCAGTTGATACTCTCCAGTTCCGCACACGGTATCAACAGCCTCGACCCATTGACGGGCAAGTCGAATTGGGAAGTCAAGGAGTTCAAAATGCGGGTGGTCGGCTCGCCGATGACCACGGCCGGGTTGATCATCGGGGGTTGCGGCGGCGGCGGTAGCGGCAAGCAGATGGTCGCCGTCCGGCCGGGCGACGCCTCGGGTAAGGTCAAGCCGGAAGTGGCTTACGACATCAAGGGCTCGCTACCCTACGTACCCATTCCGGTGGCCAACGGGAAGCTGCTGTTCCTCTGGAACGATCAGGGCGTGGTCACCTGCCTAGAAGTGTCCGACGGCAAGATGCTTTGGCGCGAGCGAATCGGCGGCACGTTCTTCGGCTCGCCGGTCCTGGTGGGCGAGCGGATATACTGCATCTCGCGCGACGGTGAGATGATTGTCCTGGCAGCCGCCGACAAATACAAGCTGCTCGCCAAGATCAACCTGGAAGAACCCAGCAACAGCACGCCCGCCGTAGCCGGCGGCGTCATGTATATCAGAACCGTCTCCCACCTGATGGCCATCGGCGGTAAGAAGTAGTAGTGATACAACAAAAGGGAACCAAAAGCATGAAGAAGACTTCGCATCGATCCACACGCAGGGAATTCCTCGCCGGGGCAACCGCGGCCGTCTTGGGCGGAGTTGTCGGTCCGCGTTCGGTCGCCGGTTCGACCGTGGCGGGGCTCCCCTACTTCGACGAGAAAGGCTGGCAGATCGGCTGCTGGAGTCGGCCTTGGTCCAAATTCGACTACCGCGTCGGCTTCGATGCCATTGCCGAGGCAGGCTTCAAGTACGTCGGCCTTACCGGCGCGAAAACCAAGACACGCCGCGTGATCGCCACGGCCACCACGCTGGAAGACTCCGCCAAGGTGGGTGAAGAAGCCCGCAAGCGTGGACTCAAAATCGTCACCGCTTACGGCGGCGGAATCCCGCTCGACTCGGACGAAGCACTGCGAAAGATGATCGATAACGCGGCCGCGGCCGGTGCCTGGTCGGTGCTGTTGGCGCACGTGGGCAAGCCCGACAACTTCGATGTCGCCTGTCAAACCGTCGCCCGATGTTGCGACCATGCGGCCGAAAAGAAGATGGCTATCGTGCTGAAACCACACGGTGGCACAACCGGCACCGGGCCCGAGCTGCGCAAGGCCATCGAAAAGATCGGGCGAAAGAACTGCACCTTGATGTACGATCCGGGCAATATCCTCTACTACTCGGGTGGCGAGGTCGACCCGGTCAAGGACGTCGCCGCGGTCGACGGTCTGGTGACCGCCATGTCGGTCAAGGATTACAAGCACCCCAAGAAGGTCGGCATGACACCCGGCACCGGCCAGATCAACTTCCCGGCCCTGATCGCCCGAATGCGCAAAGGCGGCTTCACCCACGGCCCGCTACTGATCGAATGCCTCACGCCCGGCGACCCTGCCAAAACGCTCGCCGAGGCGAAGAAAGCCCGACGTTTCGTCGAGCAACTCCTCGGCGTCCGCGCCTGACGAGGAGTATGGGCAAGCTCCAACTGAATAGCCGCCTGTCACGGCCAAGGTGACGGGTGCCACTGCTGGCTTGTCCAGCAGTGCAAAGTACACTCGCCGCCAAGACACACTGCTGGGCAAGCCAGCAGTGGCACCCTGTAACCAGCAGGGCAAGCGCGATCAATCTCGCCCAAACGTGACCAGGGCGTGGTCCTTGAACTCGGGAAGGATGACGACTGAGCGGCCCTTGGTGTTGCGCTCGACGGGAAGCGGGCGGGCTGACCGACCGTCCATCGGTGTTGCGAAACTACACCGGGGCGCGGCGTCGGTGTCGATGCGGATTTCGATCCGCGTGCCCTTCGCCACCGGCTGCCGGCCGTAGTTGAGCAAATGGACGAAGAAGCCCCGCTCGTCGCGTTTGACTTCGGCCAGGACCGTGTCGGAACACTTGACGCGGATTGCCGGTTGGTAGACCTTGTCAAGCTCGTCGAGTAGTCGGCGGCCGGCGTCTTTGGGTGGTTGCACTTTGATGGTCCAGCCGCATTGCAGGACGCGCGGCTCGTCGGCCTCGGCACGCCGGACCACGCCCGGCCGCTTGTCCAAACATGCCAGCGGATTCTCGCGGCGTTGGCGATACCACTCGTCGCACTCGCCCGAGCAGCCGGTCACGATCAGCCGTCCGCCCCGGTCGGCAAATTCAACCAGGGCCTTCAACTGGCCGTCGGATAGACAAGCCTGATTGCAGACCAGCAGCACCTGGCAGTCTTTGGGGATACTAAGGCCCTGTTCCGCATCGCTGGGGAGCAAACCCCAGGGGATATGGTTGCGCAGCAGAATCTCCTCGGCATTCAGAATCGAGCGATACGACTGCTCGGAGAACATCAGCGACTCGCCCGAATATAGTATGCGAACGGGCGCATAGCTTGGCGCCTCGAAGGCGGCGCGTTCGGCTCGTATCGTGTCGTTGAAGCGTTTCAACAGCGGCTTGCGGAATTCGATCAGGCGGGGCGAGACCATCTCGCGCCGGTCGGGCTTCATCACGGTTCGGTCGGTGGGGATACCGCCGAAGACCGCATTTTCCATCAAATTCAGCACGTATTTCGATTCCGCGTCGCCGGAAATGCCCGCGTCGCCGTCGCTAAGCACCAGGATGGGCATCCGCAAAGCTTGGGCCAGCTTCATCGAGCGGACCCGATTGACAATACAGCCCTTGCTCATCCCCGGCTCGTTGCCCGACTGGGCCAAGAGCATGTCGAAACAGTTGCTCAGCCGCACCACGTCCCTGCTTCCGCTGCCGGCGATGTTTCGGCCGCGAATGTTGGCAAGGTTGCCCGTCATAATAGCCGACGGCTTGCACGACTTGCCAAAGGCGAACAGACGCCCGAACAAGGCGGTCATCCGCTGGCAGCGAAACTTGACCCACTGCTGGTAGATTGGGTCCTTGGCTTCGCCGAAACCGGACCAGACGGGCGGCAGAACATGGTCGACCGTTGGGATACCGAAACGAGCCTCGGGATTCGGTTCGCGCCGCAGATAATCGCGAAAGAGCTTCGTGCATCGGTCGCAATAACAGGGGGGCATCGTGCAGTTGTCGAACATGACGCCGTCGAAGCCGCCCTCTTCCAGCGCGATACGAATCACCTTCTTCAGATAGGGCTCGAAGCCGGGCGCGTTGATGCAGGGCAGCCAGCGGTAGTAGGCGTCGCCATGGTAGGTTAGTTTGCGTCCGTTCTTGTCGATGGCTACCCAGTCGGCCAGATCCGGGACCTCGGCCTGCATCGTTTCGTAATAGAGCGTGGAGAACTGCACGTAGGCCAGCACCTTGACGTTGTGCTTGTGGCAGTTCCGCACAAATTGCTTCACTCGGGGGAAGTCGCGCGACTCGAACTGCCAACCCATCCCCTTATAGAAACGGCCGTGAAGAATGTTCAGGCCGAGCTGCTCCATCATCGCGGGGCACTGCTCGCTGTCGTACCAATGATGCCAATCTTCCAGCCAATGGGCTCCGCCTTCGATACCGCCGGTCGATTTGCGGCCGGTGCGGCGATACATGGAAACCGGCTCGTGGTTGCCGAACGTCCAACGCAAATCGAGCGGATTGATAACGACCTTCGCCGGCGCCGGCGTTGCAGCCTGTTCCGCCGCTGCCGCCAAGCTTACGCCAAAAACAACAAATACGAGCGAGAGGATACGTGTAATCATTGAAACCTCAAATTCCGTGCATTGGCTACGCAAGGGTCAATAACAACTGACAGACCGATAATTGTATCATATTCGTGCTGAAGACTCCAGATTCTCGGGCGGGCCGCACGATCGGCTATTCGATCGATCCGAACACCCACCGCTACCTGGGCGGCCGAAGATTGACAACCCCGGCTCGCTCGGTCACACTGGACTACTAACCTCAAAGATCGTTAAGTTTTTGACAAAGATCGGCGATTCGTGGCGGGTGGGTTCTTGCCTGGGTGCGGTAGCACCGGTTTGGTTGGCGGCCCTGCCGCCCTGGGAGTTGGCTCGCCTACCAGTACTTCGCCCGCGTCCAAGACGCCACGCTTGATATCGGAGTTAACGTATGACTGAGTTGGCAATCGGCGTCGTTGTGGTGCTGTGCTTGTCTTGGGTTTTTCAGTTATTGCTGACGCTGGTCTATGCCTCGGTATTCTTTCGGCCGAAGCCGGTCCTCGCGCCGGACGAGCAACTGGGGACATTCAGCATCGGGATTCCCTTGCGCGGGGCAGATCCAAATTTAGGCGCGGCGATCCGCAGCGTGCTGGATCAGGACTATCCAGACTTCGACTTGCACATCATCATCGACAGCCGCGAGGACCCGGCCTGGGAAGTCGTCAACGAAACCGTGCGGGAGTTGGGTGCCACGAACGTCCACGTTGCCACGTTGAAAGAGCGGCGCACCACGTGCAGCCTCTATGCCAGCACGTTGGCGCAGTATCTCGACGACCTCGACGAGTCGTGCCAACTGGTCGCCTTTGCCGACGCCGACATGATCGTGCCGCGCGATTGGCTCCGCAACATGGGTTCGGCCCTGGTCGATCCGAAAGTTGGCGCCACGCTGGGTAATCGCTGGTATCTGCCGGAATCGTCGCGTTGGGGGTCGCTGGTGCGACGTTTGTGGAATGCGGGCGCGGTGGTGCTGATGTGGGCGTTCGAGATTCCCTGGACCGGCGCGCTGGCGATGCGGCACTCCGACGTAAAAAGGGCCAAACTTGCCGAAAAACTCAAACGCGGCATGACCGAAGACGTGCCCGTCAAGGCGGCAATCAACGAGTTGGGCCTGAAGATGAAGTTCGTGGCTCAGTCGACCATCCCCAATCGGGAAGAGATCGATCTGGCCAACTGCTACGAGTTCATCGAGCGGCAAATGCTCTGGCCACGACTCTACCATCCCTATTGGATTGCGATCCTCCTGCACGCCGTCGGCACGGCGACCGTCATGGTCGCCCCGTTGCTTCTGGCACCGATCTTTCTCGTTGCCGGCTCAACTACCGCCGCCCTCTGGGTTGGCTGCGGAGGCCTGGTGTATCTTGTCGGAATGATGTTGCTCTTGGGCGTGGTGGCGTCGGGCAACCGGCGGATTATCAAATCGCGCGGCGAGCACCTGCCACCGTTCTCTCTGCTGCAAATCGCACGCCAGTTCGTGGCCATCCCCCTGACACAAGTGCTCTACGCGATTGCGGCGATTCGCTGCATTTTCAAACGCGAGGTGCAATGGCGCGGGGTCACCTACCGGATCCACGGGCCTTGGGACATCGAGGTTTGCGAGGACAAGCCGACCGCCCCGGGCGAATCGGCCGATGGCAATATGTCCTTATAAGCCCGCCCACCGGTGAATCGCGTCGGCCACGTACCTATGCCCAGCCCGCTCGGGCCGAGTCTCGGTGTGGATCGGCAGTCACGGGGCCCACCATTCCACGTGATTATATTGTGTCCACGTTGCCAGATGGCCGAAAGTATAATGGGGGAAGGAAGCTGCGTGGCTTCCGCCCACTTTCCCAATGGATATTCACACCATGCCATACACTTTCCGCACCTTTGAGTCAATTGGCGAGACCGACCTGAACGCTTGGAACCGGGTCCACGAATTGGTGGGGGATGCGTTTACCGATCCCCGCTTCTTCGACACGGTCCAACGGAGCGTAGGCTCATCCACCCAGTGTCACCCTGTTATCTTCTACGACGAAGAAGGCCGGGCCGTCGCGATTAGCAGTATTTCCTCCTGCAAGATCGACGCAGCCTTGTTGGCCGGCCCCCGTGCTCGAAAACTTGTCGCATCGATACGACGCCTCTGGCCAAACTACTTGTACTTCACAATCGCAATGTGCGGCCCTCCCGTAACGGTTCCGCAGAAGAAGCTTTGCCTGCTCGACGGCGCGAACGCCGCGGAAGTCTTGAGACTTCTGGACGAGGCGCTGAGCGACTTTGCGGCGAAGCAACGGGCTCGAGTAATTCTGGCGGGCGATTTCGACGCTGCTGATTGCAGTTGGCTCGATGCGCTGAAAGACCACGGCTACTGCCGCTGCGACAGCCCACCGTTGCATCGGCTGGAATTGCGGCACGCCAGCCATCGGGAATACCTCGACGACATGCGACAGAACTACCGTGCCCAAATCCGGCGAGACCTGGATCATTTCGACACTTCACAAATCCGGGTTGAAACTTTTCACAACGGCGAATTGCCGTCGCCGGCGATTACCGAGGAGTTTTACCAGTTATACCTGCGGCTCCTGGACCGTGTCGACTTCCACCTGATGACGCTGCCGCGGGAATTTTTCGAGGAGTATCTCCAGCAGTTCTCGGACGAAGTCCATTTCCTGCGTGTATTCGTCGAGAATCAGCCGGCGGCGTTTGCCATTGGGCTCACCTGGAAGGGAACCTATTGTCTGACGACCATCGCCGTCGATCCCGAGGTCAACAAGCGTTACCGGTTGTACTTCAATCTCATGCACGAACGCATCGCCTATGCAATGGAACAGGGACTCGATGAAGTCATCCTGGGCATCACCGCCGACGACTTCAAGCTGCGCGTAGGCAGTTGTCCACGTGCTCAGCGAATCTACGTCAAGACAACCGGGTGGCTTCGCTTGCCGTTTCGGCTGGTTTCGAGGTTCTTGGTGCCCACGTTACGGCCGATGGAACCCAAGCGTATCTTCCGAGAGCCGGCAAGGAAGGCTGCATGAGCAAGATCCGCGTTGATGATTTGGGCGTATTGGAGGAGACCGCCTTGATCACCTTGTGGTCCCGCGCGGTCGAGTCGCAAAGCGACCATCCCATCCTGCACGACGATAAAGCGGTCGAGATCGTCAACTCGATCGACTACGACTTCGAGAAATTCGGAAGGTTTCCTCCCGGGCTGCTCGGCTGTTGCTGCCGGGCCGATGCGTTGGACGGGTTTGTCCGCCGGTTCCTCAAATCGCGCGAGGACGGCCTGGTCGTCGACATTGGCGCCGGCCTGGATACCCGATTCGAGCGACTTGACAACGGTCGCGTGCGTTGGTTCGACCTCGATTTGCCCGACTCCATGGCCGTGCGACGGCGCTTCTTTCAGGAGACCGACCGCCGCCGCTTCATTGCCGGTTCCGTGCTGGAACCGGATTGGATCGATACAATCGCCGCTGCCGGAGCCGACGCGCATATGTTCCTGGCCGAAGGCGTGCTGTTGTATTTCTCCGAGGAGGTTGTCCGGCGCCTGTTTGCATCTTTGGCGGATCGCTTTCCGGGCTCGTTCTTCGCGTTCGACGGATGCAGCCCGCTAATGCGACGGACCGCTCGGATCTTCGACGCCGTAGGCAAGACTCGTGCTAAGTTCGGCTGGGGAGTCGGCGACATTCGTAAGATCGAGCATTGGGATGACCGCTACCGGGTGCTGGATGTTCAGCAAGTGCTCATGCAACACCGCCACCGCTGGCCGTGGTGGTTGCGACTATTGACCGTTGCGGCACCCTTTACTCGAAATTGCTACACCGTGGGGTTTATCCAATTCGGAACGGAAGCGTTAGGCAACTCGCAACAAATGATCTACCCGGAAACGGGCCGGGAATCTCTCGG
>CAZDHN010000081.1:0-13808 GCA_964505115.1 uncultured Planctomycetaceae bacterium | reverse complement strand
CGCGAAGCATCCGAGTCAGGCTCCTCGGCCCCTTGGTCTTCCAACTCCGACAGTTCCGGAATCCGGAACCTCACGCCGCAACTTGGGCACTTGGCGGCACGGCCCGCCTGATCGTCAGGATAATGTATCTTGTGTCCGTTCGGACACAGAAACCTGATTACCATGGAGTCGCTCCTCTGTCAGCCAATCTAGATTCAGTGGAATAGCGTCGGGTTTGACCGACGAGACAAGCAACAAACACCGGCCCACGAGATTCCCGTACCACCCGCAGTAGGGGCATGCCTCACCTTGTCTATCTTGATACTACCCTACCACCCGGCCGGCGACAATTGCCTATTTGCCCCAGACACAAAGAAAGCTGGGTGCCACATGCTTGACAGGGGCGTACTATGTGACAAACTAGGGACAGAACCGGGCGTTTTTCCTTTGCCGGGGTGTGGCCCTGCTGGCACCAGCGGCCCCCGGAGGTTCAAAGGACCTCGGTGTGAACAGAGAAGAAGAGCTTTTCTTTTGCGAGTGTCCGCATGTCGATTCCCGTCTTTTGCTCCGGCTGCCGGACCAAGTTCAAGGTAAGCGACAAGTTCGCCGGCAAGTCGGGTGCGTGCCCCAAGTGCAAAGCGATGATCGTCGTCCCCGCCAAGACCGAAGCTGGGGAAGTGACCGTCCACGCACCCACCCAGTTCGCCGACGGCGGTCGTGGAGCAAGCGGGAAGCTGGCGCTGAAGCCAATCGCGCGCATTCAAACCAAGTGGAACTCGGTTGCCGCCGTTTCCATTGCCGGCGCGGTACTGGTCACTCTGCTTCTGAGTTGGGTCGCCGGCAGCCTGATCCGGGATCTATTGGTGGTGCGAGTCGTCGGCCTGCTGCTGGTCTCGCCGCCGCTGGTGGTTGCCGCCTATTTGTTTCTTCGCAAGGAAGACGATCTGGAACCGTATCACGGCAAGGTCCTGTACATTCGGGCGGCTATTTGCGCGCTTGTCTATGTGGTTCTTTGGGGTGTTTACGGGCATCTGGCCGGCATCTATCTGGCCGACGCCGCCGCGGCGGAAGAACTCTGGAACTGGCTCTTCGTCGCCCCGCCATTGTTCCTGGTCGGCTCGCTGGCCGCGCTAGCCTGCCTCGACCTGGACCTGGGCAGCGGCTTCTTCCACTACGCCTTCTACGTCCTGGTCACCATGGTCTTCCGCTGGGCCGCCGGGATGGGCTGGCCCTGGAACCCGACCGAGATACTGCCGTTGTGAAACGCCGTCTTGCGGTGATGCCGATTGCGGGGTAGGCTAGGCGGTGTTGAAATTGGCTCAATCGCAATGTGAAGACGAGATCCGATGGCACTGCTATTCGAATGGGACCCGCGGAAGGCGCGGAGTAATCTCGCCAAGCATGGCGTTTCGTTTGACGAAGCCAGCACCACATTCGAGGATATTTTGTCCATCGCCATTGGTGATCCGTTGCATTCGGAGGACGAAGAGCGATTCGTTCTGGTGGGGCATTCGTGCAGGAACCGCCTGTTGGTAGTCGTACACACGGATCGAGGTGACCGGGTTCGCATTATCAGTGCCCGGCCAGCCACCCGAGTAGAGAGAACCCGCTATGAAGAAAAAGCAAGATGACCCGGATATGCTCGACGAATACGATTTCAGCGGAGGGGTCCGCGGCAAGTATGCCAAGAGGTATGCCGAAGGAACCAATGTCGTGGTCCTCGACCCTGACGTAGCCGAGTACTTCCCTGACCACGAATCGGTTAACGAATCGCTCCGCGGCCTCGTGGCAATCATCAAGAGACACGGCAAAGACGAATAGGCATCCGGGTTGAAGCCGAAATACTAAGCCCTTTCCATGCCCAGCATTCTCGACATCCCTGAACTTGCCGACCTGGACGCCCGACGGTCCGTCGTGCGGATTCCGCCCGAGTTGGACGTGCCGCTGACCGACCGCGTGCGCGAACTGATCGACGCGCCTGCGTTTCGCCGGCTGGCACGGATCAGCCAGTTGGGGCTCGTGTCGCTGGTCTATCCGGCCGCAATACACACCCGGTTCGAGCATTCGCTGGGTGTGTACCGGCTGGCGCTACTGCTGCTGAAGCGGCTGGCTCACGACAAGCGGTTCGCCGCCATCGTCACGCCGGACGACGCCCAGGTGTTTTTGGTGGCGGCCCTGTTGCACGACCTGGGGCACTGGCCCTTCTGCCATCCGATCGAAGACATCCGCTTACCCAGCGTGCCCAACCATGAATTGTTCGCCAACAGCTTCCTGCTGGAAGGCGAGATCGCCGACACGCTGCGCGACGATTGGGGGATCAACCCACGGCGAGTGGTCGCGCTGTTGAGCGAAAAACCCCGCGATCCGGCCTCGCGAATTCTCGCCAGCATGCTTTCCGGGCCGGTCGATATCGACAAGATGGACTACCTGTTCCGCGACAGCCTGCACGCCGGCGTGCCCTACGGACGGCAGTTCGACCAGCGGCGGCTGATCGGCAGCCTCTGCCTCAACAAGGCCGGCAACGGACTGGCGGTTACCGACAAGGGCAAGACGGCAACCGAACTGATGGTCTTCGCTCGATACGTGATGTTCAGCGAAGTCTACTGGCACCACGGTGTCCGTTCGGCAACGGCCATGATCCAGCGAGCGTTCTTCCTGCTGCACGAGTCGCTCGACCTGGACAGCCTCTTCCGCGCGGGTGAGGCGGAGATGATCGTGCAACTGCGCGAGGCCGCCGTCGGCGGTCCGGCCGGCGATCTGCTGGACGGCCTGTTCGGCCCCACTCGCCGACTCTACAAACGCCTGGCACAATACAGTTTCTTCGAACAGCGCGAACTCTACAAGCGATTGGCCCGACGGCCTTATCCCTGGCTGGCCGATTGCGCGGCACATTTCGCCTCGATTGTCAGCACCCGGCTGGGTCGGGTGGTGGCGCCGCACGAGATACTGTTCGACGCGCCGCCCATCCAACGGGAGGTCGAAGTCAATGTCGAGGTCTTCTCGCCCAAAGAGAACCGCTATCGCGCGCTGGGGGAAGTCTCTCCAGTCGTCCGGGCGCTGGCCTGCGAACAGTTCGACGACTACGTCAAGCGGGTCCGCATCTTTGTCCACCCCAGACTGGTCGACGCCATGCGCGACCTGGACGATCTCTCGTCGCTACTGGTCCGAGCGATCGAGCAGACGGGCTAGTGGTCTGTATCAGTCACGGTCATGGGTGCCACTGGCGTCTCGCCAGTGCAATACAAATCGGGGCTTGCTCGTTGGTGTTCCAGGAGATCGCTGTGCGCACGTGTGGATTCCCGCTTGTGCGGCCACAAATCGGTAGACGCGCGGCGGGCTATGATAACACCAACGAACAAGCTCCGGGCTAATCAGCACTGGCGAAACGCCAGTGGCACCACAAGCCCGGCCGCTAAATGATTGCCAGGCTTGCCCGGCACGCGTCGTCGCGATTATAATGGAAGCCACGCCCCGCAAGCCCACCTGATAGGCAATCACCCAAGTTCAAGGAGTAACCATGAGCGGCATTATCGGCCATACCACGTACGCGATGCTTGCCGCCAAAGAGGCCCAGCGAAGGGAGTTGCCGGTCGCCCCGATCATCCAGCGGCATTATGCCAGCTACCTGGCCGGCTCGTACCTGGGTAGCGATATCCAAACGCTGCCGGGGTTCATCTGCCGCGACTCGGGCCAACCGGTCGGCTACTGCGGGATGCGATTGCCAAACAGCCCGATCACCGGCGGGCCCCTCGACCCGTGGACACTCAAGTTCAAGGGCACCACCTATGTGCCGGTCAAGCTCGGCGACATGTTCTACGGTCGCGGGCATCTCGTATTCGGCTGGCGCAAGGGTGAGCCGAGTTACGTCGTCTCCTGGGAAGAGATGCCCCAATTCCTGGCCGACGTTGTTTGCGACGCTGTCGAGATGTTCGGCCCCGGCACGCGGCCCATCGCTTACGTCTTGGGGTGGATGACGCACATCGTGGGCGACGCGCTGATCAAGTCGGTGCAGCCGGGCGTTACGCTACATCTGCTCGACGGCAAGTACACGCCGCGGAACCGGCCGATCCAGGATCTGGTCTGCTTCCACGAGGTGGGCCGGGGTGAGCTGAAAGTCGACTGGCCAAAATTGCTCGACGATCTGGTTAATACGCCGGTCGAGCCGATCCAGTGTCATTTCATGCGCGTGGCCCCGGCCCGAGGGAAGTTGGCCAAGGATTTCCCCGACGGCTGGACACCCGACCGACGCGAACTGCTGCTGGAAGTGATGGCCGAGAATCGTCGCTACCAACGGATCCGCAACACCCGACTGCTGAAGCAACTTGAACTCCATCAAGCATCGGGCGACTGGCAGTGCGACGCGGAGTTGAGCCAACGAACCGGCGGGCTGACCTACCGGGAAATGGTCGACATGGCCGGCCAGGCGAACTTCCGACACGCACTCTGGCAAATCAGCCGAGGAATCGCCGACCTCTTCGAGCAGGTTAGCCAGCGTCAACCGGCCATTGAACCGCTTCGCCAAGTATCCGGCAGTTGACGGCGCGTGGAGGAACCGGTTAGCCCTGTCTCCCGCGACGGGAATCTAGCGGAAACCGCCCGCTTTCCGGTCGCAGGCGACCGGGCTAACTGTTGGTGCTACCCGCATTTGAACCAGACCCTCGTTCTTACACTTTGAGTAATTGAGAGCGTGTCGAGATTAGACTCTATTGACCCTTGCATAGCCAATGATCGAGGGCGAAGCCCGGTTCCCCGGCGGAACCCCCTTGATCCGCGCGCATTGACTATGCAAAGATCAATAATCCGCCTTTCCCGACACGGTGGCGAGGACGGCGCGGTGGTCGGAGAGAACGTCGGGCAACGTTTCGTGCTGGACGAACTCAAGTTCCCGGGAAATGAGAATCCAGTCGAGCCGTCTTCTGCGCAGGGGGAAGGTGGGCAGCTTGGCGGTCGG
The DNA here is from genome assembly GCA_964505115.1 of uncultured Planctomycetaceae bacterium. Classification (GTDB taxonomy): domain Bacteria; phylum Planctomycetota; class Planctomycetia; order Pirellulales; family Thermoguttaceae; genus CAZDHN01. The sequence goes on along the minus strand of CAZDHN010000081.1, from coordinate 8,878 downwards.
CCGGTAGGCTTTCAGGCCAAGCGCGGAAGCCAGATGCGCCAGCGTACCCCGGCCGCGTCCGTAAGCGCAGTTGAAGTCGCCCATCAGAACCAGCGGACGCTTGCGCCGCGATAACAGTTCGATAGTTTCTTCCGCCTGCTTCCGCCGGACCGATCGGCTGCTGAAGTCGAAATGCACCGAGGCAACGTCGAGATTCTGCTCCGAGTCGGCCGGGTAGTGAAGCGAAGCGACGACAATCCCTTTTGTGGGCGTGGGCGGCGAGGGGTTGAAACAATGCACCACCGAGTCGCCCAGTTGACGACGGCAGAGCAGTGCCGTTCCGTAACTGAGCTTCAGGCCGCGAACGTGCTCGCCGCGGACGAAGTAGGGCATCTCGGCGCCCTCGGCCATATAGGCCACGTGGTCGAACCGGCCGCTCCAAAGCGACGGCCCGTCGGCCTCCTGCAAGGCGACCACGTCGGCCCGCTCGCGCAGCAACATGCTGATCGCGTCGTCCAGGTTCGAGACGATTCGCCTGGTCGTCAACAGCGCCTGATGCCAACCGGTTTTCCGCCCGTGGGCCAGGTTAAGCGTTATGACTTTAAGCGAATCGTCCATCACGTCCTTGAGGTCTGGTGCATGGTATCCGCAACCATTCTAGATGACCTGGCACGATTCCGGAAACCCCAGGTTGCGCTGACAAGCTTGCTAGCGGTCTGTATCAGCCACTACGTTGGGTGCCCGAGTAGCCGTTGAGCCCGTCCTGAAGAACAACCGTGCCGGCCGATGCGAAACTCGCCGACAAGGCGAGCAAGGCAATGCTTGAGACGACCATGAATCTAGACGTGTTTCGCATGACAACCTCTGTAGTGGAGCAGTGGTTCCGGTAGGATCGAGGGTAACGCCGCTAGCAGCTATAACTGACATGGCAGGTATGGCATTTGCGGTCTACACAGGCTTGAAACGCCTGTCGAGTTAGTTTTCACCGTTCTTTTGCGGGAATCCCCCTGACTTCGGTGAACACTTGCACCAGACGGACTGGTTTCTCGCTCGGTTGGGCCCCGAAGGGTGCTTTGGGGATTGCCGTGGGGTGGCATTACACAGCATAATGGAGGCTCGACAAGCAATAATTCCGTTCCCGGAGCGCTTTCATGAAACGGTTCGATATCGCCCTGGTTTTTCTGGCAACTGCCCTGTTGGTCTCGCCTTGCGGCACGCTGTCGGCCGCCGGGCCGGAGTTTGGGCCCGCCAAGTTCACCTTCGCTGGTCAACCCGCCCCGCCGGCAAGCCTCTCGATGTGTGGGCTGTCGGTAATCGCTGGACCAGCCGGTCCGCAGGTTGTGCTGAGTGAGCGGGCCGGAGTGACGGCCAATCTGATCGGGCAAGAAGAACTAAGCGTCGCGATTGAGCTTAACGCACTACCGGCCGATTTTCGCGTGGCCATCGAAGCGGCCGTGCTTGATGGCGGCAAAGCCCGGGTCAGCCTGGCACTGAACGACAAGACCACGGCGGCGGTTGTCGAACCGGGTCGCGCGGCGCGGATCGAACTGCCTGGCCGTGCCGATGGCAAGCCGCTACTGATCCGCCTGACAATCAAACCCGCCTCGGCCGATTCAACCGTCCGGCTGGGTAGCCTTCAACTCATATCGGGCGACCGGACCGTCGAAGTGCCCATGTCGCCGGTCAAAACGTCCGAAGGGTCGGGACCGCCGCCCTTATCGCATAACTTGCGCCCGGCAATCGAGCGGGTGCTGATCGAATCCGACTGGCGGATGCAGGACGGAATCGAAACCGAGCGCGAGCCGAGCAGCTTCGCGGTGGCCGTCGAGCGAACCATCGAGCGCGGCGACTGCTTGATCGCCGATCTGCGGGCCGCCGAGGTTTCGCTTGGCGACAAGCCGGAGCGTTGGGAATCGCTCAAGCGGCAGTGGAAGGAGTTTTGCTCGACCAAGCAAACCGACCGGGGTCGCTGGGAGGAGCTTTGGCGGATGACGCATTGGCTGCGTCGCGAGATCGCCCTAGCGAATCCGCTGGCCGAGCTAGGGCCGTTGCTGTTCGTCAAGCAGGTGCCCGGCAGCTTCAGCCATCAACTCACGCAATACTACGGTGCCGACGCTCGACCGGGCGGCGGTGTGTTCGTGCTCGAGGAACCGGGCCGTTCAATGCGTTGCCGGCAACTTGCCGCCGGCGAGTTGCCGATGGGCAGCTATCAACATCCCGAGATCTCGTACGACGGCAAGCGAGTGCTATTCTCGTACTGCCCGGTCGAGACCGCGCCGGTCAAACGGCACGAACACGGCATCCACTATTATCATTTGTACGAGATGAACGCCGACGGTTCCGGCCTGCGTCAGATGACCGACGGCCCGTTCGACGACTTCTCACCCCGCTACCTGCCCAACGGGAAGATCATTTTCGTCTCGACCCGGCGTGGTGGTTTCCATCGCTGCGGTCGGGGCCCCTGTCCGGTCTACACGCTGGCCGTGGCCGAGGCGGACGGCTCGAACCCGCATCCGGTTTCTTTTCACGAGACGCACGAATGGGATCCGGCCGTGTTGGGCGACGGGCGGGTTATCTTCACGCGCTGGGATTACGTCGATCGCAGCGCGGTCCACTATCAGCACCTTTGGTCGGTGCGTCCCGACGGCAGCGACGTGAGAATCTTCTACGGCAACAACACCTTGCATCCGGTAGGTGTTTGGGAGGCTCGGGCGGTGCCGGGGTCGAATCGGGTAATGGCCACCGCGGCGGCCCATCATGCGATGACGGCCGGCTCGATCATCTTGCTGGACGTAACCCGGGGCGTCGACGGTCTGGACCCGATCACCCGGCTGACACCGGACGCCCTCTTCCCCGAAAGCGAAGCGCCGGTAGCGCGCATGTCCGGAGGCAAGAAGGGCCACTGGCACGCGCCGGTCGGCGTGACGACGCCACCACCCGCCTCGCCCGACGCGCTGCGTTGGCCCGGCCACTGCTATCGCAGCCCGCTGCCGCTCTCGGAAGACTACTTCCTGGCCGCCTATAGTTTCGATGCCCTGATTGGCGAGCCGACCGGCAACCCGACCAATATGTTCGGCGTCTATCTGGTCGATCGGTTCGGCAACAAGGAGTTACTGTATCGCGACTTGAATATCGCCAGCCTCTGGCCGGTGCCGCTCGGGCCGCGTCGCAAGCCGGCCGCCATGCCGTCGATGCTCCACCGGGTCGATGCGGCCGAGGGAACCTTCTTCCTGCACGATGTTCACAACAGTTGGCCCGCCTTGCCGGATGAGAAGATCAAACGGCTGCGGATCGTCCAGGTCTTACCCAAGTCGACACCGAACGCCAACACGCCGCGAGTCGGGCTGGCAAACGCCTCGCCCGGCAAGCAGGTGTTGGGTACCGTGCCGGTCGAAGCGGACGGATCGGCCTACTTTCGGGCACCGGCGGGCGTGGCGCTTTCCTTCCAGGCCTTGGACGAGCGGGGTCGGGCGGTGCAGGTGATGCGCAGTCTGACGTACCTTCAGCCGGGTGAGACGACCTCCTGCGTGGGCTGTCACGAACACCGCATGACGACCGCCGGCCGTCCGACCCGAATGGCACAAGCGCTGCTCAGGCCGCCCTCGACAATCGCGCCGTCGCCCGACGGCTCCAATCCGCTCAGCTACCCCTTGCTGGTCCAGCCCGTGCTGGACAAGCAGTGCGTCTCCTGCCACAACGCCAAGAAGCCCGACGGCGGCGTAATCCTCACGGGCGAACCCGCGGGGCACTACACGGCATCGTACAACGCCTTGGCTCCGCTGGTGCCATTTTCACAATGGGGAAGCATCAAGGGCAACAGCGAACCGATGAGCGTGCCCGACCGCTTCGGCTCGCGTGCTTCGAAGCTGATGAAGATGTTGCTGGCCGGCCACGAGAAGGTCGAGCTATCGGCCGACGACATCGAGCGCCTGGTAACCTGGATGGACGCCAACGCCCTCTTCTACGGCACCTTCAATCCCGCCGACCAAGCCCGCCAACAACGCGGCGAGCGAATCGCCGGCCCGGATATCGAGTAGGCAACAGTTAGCCCGGTCGCCCGCGACCGGCTGGCGGGGCAATCTCCGCTACTCGCCCGCGTTTCGCCAATTGTTGACAAACAACTCTCAGGCGATCAACAATTCCCCGGCCATCGATTGCCAGTCGCAAAGCGTTTCCCTGCAACGATTTGCGGCCACGGCCATTCTTTCCGATAGATGCCGAAGCGAGCCCTTCAACTGGCCCATTTCGGGCCGATTTCACGTCGTAACCCCTTTCTGCGTCAGGGCTTTGAATTGTTTGACCCCCATTTTCCGGAAATTAAGAACACGGATTGCCGTAACTCGTTTCCTGAATGGAACTTGCGACTTGCGTACCCCTCAGAATTACGAGGGGCGTTTCTATCGTAGCCCGAAGCGTGAGCGCGGGGCGTTCCGCGGTCTCTCACATTAGCTTCGCACTTGCCGAACACGCCGTTTCATCGTGCCTATTGCAGGTAGACGACCGAACCCGTTGCGCTCCCTCGCTTACGCTTCGGGCTAAGATCAAGCGATGAACAATCCTGTCTATGTACCTTCCCATCCCGCGGCTGAATTGTTGCCAATCCAGCTACGAGAAAGTAAGCCGCGCTACGTTCTTTTCCGACTTTTCAAAGATCTTGCCCGGCTGCCACCCGCGCAGTGTACAAGTGTATCAAATCCCGCCAAAATATCAATCTCAACTTTTGGCCACCCCGCCAGGTAGTTGATAGTGGATAGTTGATCGTGCGTGGTGAGCGGGTAAACCGGCACGCATGCTCGCGGCTAATGGTGGGTATTGGAGTGTTATTGCGCAGATTTCTGCCGATATAGCAGATTTCCGCATTTCTCTCGGAGGGCCGCTATCACGTTGTCCCCCTGCAACTTCCGTGCTAGTATTACCGTTATTGTATGGAACGTTATTGTGCCCAGGCGCGGCCTTCAGCTGCAACCAATCAAAAAGCCACGGATGAAACACGGATAAGCACGGATAGAATGACGCCTTGCGACCTTATCCGTGCTTATCCGCGTTTCATCCGTGGCTCAAAACCTTACCCAGAGTTCTCGCCGCAACCATGTTCAACAAAGCAGGTTACGGCGACAGGGCTGCTGAACTTTGTCAAAAACTTAACGATCTTTGAGGTTAGTAGTATAGGCACGCCCATATAATGATTATCGGGTGCGCAATAAACACGTAGTTGGCCTAACCCAAACATGAAGAGGCATTCTAATGGGTGAAAAAAATAATTTGTCAGATTTGTTTCACATATTCGACAATCGAACTTCTAAACGGATCATGTACTTTCGCGGTCAGGCTTGCGACTGGTCACTAAGGCCATCATTGGCTCGGGAAGGTGTAACTGAACAGGAACGGGCAAAGGAATCCGAGTGCTTCGAGAAACTTGCACAAATAATGCCGAAAATGAACGATTGGGAACGTGCGACTATTGCTCAACACTATGGAGTTCCAACCCGACTTCTAGATTGGTCAGAGAACCCGCTTGTGGGTCTTTATTTCGCACTCGATGACAATAACTACGATGACAAAGATGGTGTAATTTGGGTATTCGAAGACAAGACAATCCTTGTTCCAGAGGTAGCGTCGATTCGCGATGGTAGTGGCCTGCGTAAGCTAAGATACCCTCGTCCTTATCGAGCATGGAAAGACTTACAATTAGATATTCCACGAACGAAAGCACAACGCGGGTCGCTTACTTCCCAGCCTGATTTATCAAGTGATTTCGACAAACAGAATTTTGATCAAGATACGCAATCCCTGGTAAAGTTCATTGTTCCGAATGAATCTAAAACACAACTTCGTAAACAGCTAAAGGTTCTCGGGGTTACAGAAGAAAGACTATTTCCTGATTTCTTGGATATCGGCAACAGACGACCGACAGATCTTGTTGGAGCATGCATGCGAATCCGTTGCGATCTTTTCAAATCAGGATAAAGGCCAACATCTGGCTCCAATTCGACGCCGCTGCGCGTCGCGATTGAGCCAGTGCGTTCTTGCGTCAGGCCAACGTTTCGCAAACAGCAAGACAGGACAATCAGCAATCGTGCGTCACTTCCTGGAAGATCGAATTCGCCTCGTACGAGAGTTAATCGATTCCGACATCAGCGTGGCATATGGCGACCTCGTCTTGATTCTTTCCGCGGTCATGTCGTCCTGTGCCGCCGCACGCTGGCCGGGAAACGGCATTGACCGCCGTCGCTTCGTCGAACTACTTGTCAAACTCTCTCCATCTGACGCACACGCGAATTGGGTGTGTGTCCCGGCGCTGATTAACTCGAATCTCGTTGCCGAGGCTGACACCCCGTACGGACCGGGCGAAAACACGCGGATCTTTCGCGACCACGAAATTGACTTAGAGCTTTCCGTCGCGCAATCCAAGTACTCGACTGTGTCGCTTCGCGACTTGAAACGATGCACGTACGCCGTTCTGATATACGAATGGCTGCGATGCGGCTATGCGCACGAATACTGCCCACATGAAAACATCACCCATGTACCACCGAGTCGCTACAACGCACGTTTGAGCTACATAGGGCGTGTGATGCCCGGGGGAATAAGGCGCATGGTTTCGTTCCACCTTGATTACCTGATTGAACTCGCACAATTTCATGCAGCCTGTTGTCCCGAGACGCCAGATCCTCGACCGTGCGAATGGTGGGTTGACGCGGCGTAGCATACGCACAAACCGGAAGAACAATCGATTGCAGCCGAGTGGCGGATCAGGTCGGTCCTGAAAGCAGAGATGTTTGGCCGCCACCGGCTGAATCGTGACGTTAGCTTGCCATCGTATGCGATCGATGCGACCATCGCCCGCGAGAACAGCAGAATTAGTGATGCCCCCTTTCCTTCTCTTCCGCCAGTGACATGCTCCAATATTCGATGGACGGTGTCGAATTACTGACTGCCGGGTGCCATGGCGTCCAACCTGGCCGTCGGTTGCCAGGATGCCCAAAAAGCGGCGATGAATCGCCGCACTCCAAATTGCGCCGCTTCTTGCCCGTGCCACCCGGTCGTGGTATGCTGGGCCACGTTGAGTTGATCAACGATTTCTAACAAAGCAGGGAGACTTGTCATGCAGTCGATGTTCTTCGCTCCTGGTCCGATGAAATTGATCGTTCTTCTCTTGATGGGCAGTTTCGGCGCTCCGATGGGCGTGCCGCTGGCGCCGGAAGATCCCTTGATGACCAAGGCGGCGCCCCAGGAGTGCGTTTTCTACACAACCTGGGCCGGCACGACCGAGCCCGATCCCAACAGCAGCAACCAAACCGAGCAGCTTCTGGCCGAGCCGGAAGTACGCCGGTTCTTCACGGAACTCGGTGAAGTGTTCACCAAGAGACTCAGCGGGCAGCCCGGCCAACCAGACGCCGGACTGCAACAGGCGATTCTCCAAGACGTATTGCCCTTGCTCAAAGGGTTGGCGACGCAGCCGGGCGCCCTGTTCATTTCGCAGGCCGAGATGACGCACACCGGCCCCGACGTTCGCGCCGGGGCGTTGATCTGCTTGGACGACGACGCGGCTCGCGTGCGGCAAGTGTTGGAGAAGTACCAGCAGGCATTCCTGGGCGAGAAGGTCGAGTCGATCAAGATCGGCGACCTGCCCTGCCATCGGATCGAGCTGCCGCGCGGCGCGCCGACCGTTACTTGGACAGTCAAGGGCCGCTATCTGATCGTGGGCGTTGGTGAAGACTCGCTAGAGGGCATCCTCGAACGAGCGCGAACCGATCCACCACAGTGGCTGAGCGACATCCGCGAAAAGCTGACCGTTGCGCGGCCCGCCAGCTTCTCCTACGTTAACCTCAAGCCGATCCGCGAGAAGCTGCTGCCGCTGGCCGGTCCGCAAGTCGGTAATGTGCTGCGTGCGGTCGGCTTGGATCAGGTCGCGTACCTGGCGGCGTCAACCGGTTTGGACGAGGAAGGGTTCGCCGGCCGAAGCATGATCGGCCTGGATGGCGAGCCAAAGGGACTGGTTAGCCTGCTGGCCGGCAAGCCGCTGGAGGCCGACGACCTGGCGCCCATCCCGGCCGACGCGACCGTGGCCGTGGCACTTAGGGCCGACAGCGATGAGATTCTGGAAACGTTCCTTTCGATTGTTGCCGAAGCGGAGCCGCGCGCCGCCGAGGAGACACGAAAGAACATTGGCCAGATGGAGGAAGCCTTGGGGTTCAGCCTCCGCGACGATCTTCTAAAACCGTTGGGCGACGTCTGGTGCGCGTACAACTCGCCCGGCGAGGGTGGGCTGATCGTGACCGGCCTGACGGTCGTGGCACAAGTCGACGATCACGCCCGACTGGCCGATAGCCAGGCCAAGCTGATCGGCTTTTTCAGGGGCGTTTTGGCGAATGAGTCGCGCGGGCCCAGTGGATTCGGACATCGTAAACGGGGGCCGCGGATCGAGGAGTTCGAGTTCGCCGGACAGCGAGTCTATGTTTTCAACGCCCGGGACCGGGAATTCCCCCTGGCACCGGCTTGGTGCCTGACCGATAAGGAACTGATCGTGGCCACCATGCCGCAGAACGTCAAGGCCTATCTGTCGCGATCGGCGAGCCACCGCTCGCTGGCAACGGTTCCGGCGGTTGGCCGGGTGATCGAGTCGGGCAGCGCGGTATGTGTATCGTACGTCGACACTCCGAAGCTTTTTGAGCTACTCTATCCGCTGGTGCCCATGTTCGCGCAGTCGATATCCAGCCAGCTTGCCCGGGAAGGTATCGACGTGAGCGTCTCGATGCTGCCCTCGGCCGGATCGATCGCCCGGCACCTTCGGCCCGGCGTGACGGCCCTGCGGCGGACGGAATCGGGCATCGAGCTCATCAACCGGCAAACCGTTCCCGGCGGCAACATCGGCGTGGCCGCGCCGGTTGGAATCGCG
>CAZDHN010000080.1:0-13914 GCA_964505115.1 uncultured Planctomycetaceae bacterium | reverse complement strand
CAGGATGACGTTGTTCAAGGTGGTTCTCCTTGTTTGAGAGCGTATTGATCCGGGGCTTGGTCTCCAATGGCTAAGACTGCCCCGCAGCACGCGAGGCTGAACGGCAAAAGAAGGGCCTGATAATCAGCCGCCGAAACGGCCGATCAGGGTGCCCGAGACGCTGAAAAGCAGTTCAGGAAAGCTAGGCCTTTCCAGCATGTTGTTTTGACGCAAATTCCGCCTGGATTTAGGTATGATTGGCCGGTTGCTGTCGAGGCCATCGCGCCACTACAATGTCTTCCTGCCCCTGCTCCCGAAGGGCCAATAACCTTGGAAGCTAACATGGATGGAACTGACTTGGACACGCTGAGAGCCATCGAGAGGAACGGCGTTGCCCATTCGGTGTACTGGTGCAATTGGCCGAAGATGCGGTTGGTCGAGCATCCACACGCCGTAGTGACGGAGAGTGACCTTAATTGTCCGTTCTTTAACAACGTCTTTTCGGCAAACATCCCGCAGCCGCAGGCTGAAGCCGTCGCTGATGATCTGGTTGATCGCTTCTGTTCACGCAACGTTCCGTGCTTCTGGTGGTCCGGTCCGGTAAACCACGACCAGCACGTCACAAGCCTTTTGGAGGCACGGGGATTCGTGAAGGCGTTCGAAGCGGCTGCCATGGCTCGAAGTCTTGCCGACCTTCCCGCACCGACTCCCGGTGGGGCGAAGGTTATTGAGATCGACTCAGAAAGCCAGATGGCCAACTGGACCCGCACATGCACTGCGGCATTCGGCTTCGATGATGCACTTTCGGGATGGTGGCATGAGTTGTTCACCAGTCTTCCCTTCGGTGCTTCGACGCCACTTCGCCATTTTCTTGCTTGCATCAATGGCGAACCTGTTGGCACGGCATCGGCGTTTATCGAAGATGGCGTAGTTGGTCTGGCAAGCGTCGGGGTTCGTGAAGAGCATCGCCGTCAAGGCATCGGTTCAGCAATCACCTCGGCTGCACTGATTGCGGCTCGACATCTAGGCTGTGGCCTCGGAATACTTTTTTCGTCGCCCATGGCAGTATCGATGTACGAGGGCCTTGGTTTCCGCCGATACGGGACTGGGCATTGCTACCTGTGGTCACCGGAAGATAATGAGGTACAGACGTACCACTGAAGATCAGTTTCGAGTATATAGAGGCCGTGGAGCAGGCAATCACCGGAGAATGGTGAAGCTGGAAAGTAGTTGCTGAAAGAGAACGAGGAGCAGCCCGTTATGAAAACCGTCAGCAGAGCCGAAATTACCGACCTGGAAGAGATCCCCAACATCGGTCCTGCGATTGCTGACGATTTGCGGCTGATCGGTGTCTCGTCACCACAAGATCTGTTGGGGAAAGATCCGTATGCTATGTACGACAACTTGTGCCAAACCACCGGAGTCCGTCACGACCCCTGCGTGATCGACGTATTCATCGCCGCCGTCCGCTTCATGGCGGGCAAACCATCAAAGCCTTGGTGGAAGTACACACCCGAAAGGAAACGGACTCTTGCAAAGAAGGCGTCGGAAAGGTCGCGGTAGCTGTGGTTCATGACGACTCTGGGGCAATTGTGGCGGACACGATGGAATTCTCCCCATATTTCGCAGCGAACGCCGAATAGCATATCCGAGGGCACGTTTAGGGCGCCAGGGACAGATACAGGAAGCAGCAAGATGAAGACGATTCGGCTGATCTTGATATCTTGCGTATTAGGCGTGCTTTCACCCTGTTTGCCGGGCAAAGAATCGGCTGCCTGCGGGGCTGAGTCATCAGTAGGTGTCCCGGCGACTGATAGCGACGAAGGCCACGGTCGGGAGGATCTCAAGCCCAAGGATGCGGACGATCAGAAGGGGTTTCCACCCGATGACTTCGACGTAAGTCGATTCGCGGAGAATGGCGAAGATTCCTTGGACGATTACATCCGTAGGGCAGAGACTTATGCACCCACGGGTAAAGAACCGGACTGGCGCGGCGCCATCGAGCGGCTTTCGTCCAAAGTCTCCGCACAACGCTCCAAGGCGAGCGACTTCTTGGTTGATTTGCTCAAGCAGGCTTACGACGACGAGTTTTCAGACCGAGCGCGCTGGTATCCGAGCCCCTTTGCATCGCATCCTGAGCCGACTTGTCCAGCACGAGAGATCCGCGAACGTATCGTGGAGACTTTGGCAGAGCAAGGCAGAACACCGGCCGCAGTGCCCGTGCTCCGCTGGTTTCTGAAGGAGGAACACGTCTGGTATTTTCAGTCGAAGGCTGCGCGCGCACTCTGTGGTCTCCGTGGGCCGAAAGCGGATGCGCTACTGCTGGAACTGGTGGCAGCATCTCCTGAGAACGGTGACGTAACCATGGTCGTGCTTAACGCCGTACGGGAACGCGGCCTGAAAGTCTCCCCAGCGATTCTGGCACTGTTGTGCCAACATCATCGGAAGCATATCCGCGACAAGGCCCGCCACATCAACGACCAGCTTGGGCATCCGAAGCCGTCGCCGTTCGATCCGGTTCAAGCCGTGCGCGGTGCGTCGATCCAACAGTGGATGGATAAATTGGGCGAGGAGTTGAACGTTGCCATAGAACCGGAGACGCCCTACGTCGAGGTTAGCTTCTTCGTCAGCCGGGACAAGGAAGTATGGACCTTTAAGCGACGGGGCTGGCTATTGAACAAGACGCCCAAGGAATACTTCCTTTTGAACCTGAGGGGTGGTTGTCGTACCACCGAAGAAAAATCAAACCTACTGATGCCAACGGTGGTCTCACATTGACCACAACGCTGAGCAAGATCGACCTGGCCGGAGAGGCCCGCCAGGCCGTCAAGCTACGCGGCCGTGCCGCAGAAGATAGCCGAAAGAAGTCGAACCGTGATTTCTGGCCGGACGATGAGCGAAGGCGTTGGGCGCGGGGCGCCACACCGTACGAACTCATCCTGTCGTACGGCCTCTATTCAGCAGAGCGATACGATCTGACCGCAGATGTGTTGCTACCTGCGCTCGATACGCTCTACACCGATGCCTCGGCCATCGAAGTGGCCGTGGACGCAGTGACAATCCGCCTCGGCTACCAAATGTTGTCAGCGTTCGCGGGTGACCGCGACTACGGCGTGACGTTGCGGTACGCGAAGCGAATCGTCCAGGACTATCCCGATTCGCGGTTTGCGGCATGTGCAAAAGGACTATCGCCCGCAGGTGGTGCGTGCGTTTGCCAAAGCCGGGCTTCCTGACGGATACCGCTACTACCTGTCACTGCTGGAGGAAGAGGCTGCCCGAATCAGAGAGGAGCTTGCGAAGGAGGCCGACGCTCCCTACCATGAGGCAGTCTGCCAGGAGATCGTCAACCAGTTCGCGGCGGATGACCTGGCCATCAAGCGTCTCGCGGAAAAACCGGAGGCTGAACCGCTGAAGCTGAACGACGCGCTGCAGGACTGGTTGCGAAAGAAGATCACACGCCTTGAAGGCGACACCCCTTGACGATGGACGAGGATGAGGAACCGATTCGTTCCGGCAGAATTACGGAGTTGCCATCCTCTCGTTTCTCAACGTGCGAATCTTCAATACGATCTGGTTTCTGAAAGAGTGGGCACTGCTTGATGGCAGGGTCTGGCAAATTGGAGACTCAATGGAGATTGAGTCGCTGATGATGGATCTTGAAGAGCAATATGGAGTTGTGGTTGAGGAGTCGCACTCTGACATCTCACTGGGCGAGATTGTCGAGTTGGTGGAAAAGAGACGGAGCGATTGACACATGAAGGAGATGGAGGAGGCAAAGGCAGACTCTTCGGCAGACACATGGTTCGTCTACATCCTGCGATGCGCTGACGGCTCGCTATACACGGGCATCACCAAGGACTTGGACCGGCGACTCGAACAACACAACGCAGGCACCGCTTCACGCTACACCCGTGGCCGATTGCCAGTCACTCTCGAATATCAGGAAGAGCAGCCGAATCAGAGCTTGGCGTTGAAGCGAGAGGTTGCGATCAAGGCGATGTCACGGAAGGAGAAGGAATCTCTGATCCAGTCCGTGAAGTTATAGTTATGACACCGAGGTTCGACCTTCATGATGACGGGAGGCCCAACGAAGCATTCAAGCTACTGGCAGGCGGCTCGGAGTCGAGTGGAAGTGGCGAGGCGTGATCCATGTTTATTGTTGGCCTACGGATTGTTTTACCTTGGTATGGAGCGACCATTTGTGCTCTGCGTTTTTCGGCAGCACGTATCCTCCAATCTGAGGATTGCCAACCCAAATGCTCTCTCCCGTGAGAAACTGTCGCCCAAGACGAAAAGCAACGAAAGAGTCCAATACGTCGTCATCAAGCCGTTCAAGCTGAGCAAGTTCATGAAACCCCAATGTTTCAGCTGGAGATAGGCGTCTAAAACGGACCGGGGGCGGCGCTGAATTTGGTCCCACCTGGGGCTTAACGAACCGCCGGGGGATGTGGCGGGGGTTTGGCGGAAAGTCTCGACTCCGCGGAAGGTGTCGTCGGGCAGTTGCTCGTGGCTGCCACCGTGCTGATCGAGCCAGGCCCGGAATTCGGCGTCCTTGCCGTTTTCGCGGAAGAACGGGCCCTCGGACATGACGGCCACTAGGCGACTGCCCGGCGCGAGTAAGTCATAGGCGTGGCGGACGTGCTGCACGTCTTGCCCGTTTTCGAAGGGCGGGTTCATCACGATACGGTCGTAGAGTTGGCCGCGGTGATCGAGGAAGTCCATGAAGGTGATGTCGTGTCCCTTGGCCGCTAACACTTCCTCGAAGGTACGGTTCCGCTCAATGGCCGTTAGCTGCACGTGAGCGGACTGCTCGTGGATCATGTCGAGGATGTCGCCCTTGCCGCACGACGGCTCCAGCACGCGGTCGCCGGGGCGCAGGTCGGCGACCTGGAGCATCCGCTCGATGAGCGGTCGCGGCGTGGGGAAGAAGCCGGGGATGTTCTTGCCGATGAGGTCTTTCTCCGCCTTGCGGGCCGGATCGTCTTCCTGCGTGCGGACCATGTGAGGCAGGAGTTCCCGCAGCGAGCAGCGCATCTCGGGGACCGTGTGGATGCTGGCGGCTCGCATCCGCTTGTAGTCGGTGAAGGCGGATTCGAGCCGGTCGATCGACAGGCCCGCGCCGCGACAGCGGCCCAGGAAATCCTCGATCAACTCGATATCGTGCTCTCGCTTGATCTCGATGTATTCGCCGTCGCCACACCCGTCCAGCCACTTGCGGACGCGCTGGGACCGCTGTTTGAGCCCCCGGCGTCCCTTGGCCTCGGCCAGCAAGTGCTCGAGGTGGCCGCGATAGAGCCTGGGATACGGATACTCGGCGGATAGCACGTCGGCCGGCTCGGGCGGCCGCTGGGCGAGGTCTTCGTACCGGCCGGAGTGGCCGTTTCCTTCGGCATCGGCGGGTAGGGATCGGATGCAAGCCCACTTAGCCCGACGCAAGGTGGTCAGCAACAGTTCGATCTGCGTGCGGGTCCGCACACCGTCAAGATATTGTGCCTCGCCGCTCTCCAGAACCCGGGCGACGCTCCGGAGCGTACCGGCCAGTGCCTTGTTGGCGTACGCCCGACCCCGCATGCCGGCCGCCATCTCCGCCCGGCGGACCGTGTTTGTTAGGCGCGTTGCGTCGGCCTGGAGAATCTCCGCCGCCTCTTCTTCCAGCGATTCGGCCAGGTTGTCAAGATGGTGGCCCGCCCGTTCTAGCTTCCGTTGGTGGCGGGCGGCCAGTTCGTCGGTGCGGTCCGTGTCACCATCGAGAAGCCCTGCGAATTTGTGGGCCGACTCCTCGCTCTTGAACTGAAAACCTGCCTGGGAACGCTTGAAACTCGACCACCAGCCGCCGAGTTGTGGTGCCTTGCGTTTGAGTTCGTCGAAGGCGGACCGTTCGACACGGTCGCTCAACTGACAGATCCAGAGCGGGACTTGCTGTTTTTCGTGATAGCCCTGTGTGATCGTGATCTTGAGTCCCTGGGTGCCGTCACCTTGGATTTGCGTAACAGTGGTCGGCTTTTTGGCTTTCCGTGCGGCTCGCGTTTCATCGGCCCGAAGCTGGTCGTAGCGGACCCGCTGCTCGTCCGTGAGTTTCTCCTCACCACGGTGACGGACGAATTGGCGAAACTCGTCGCAAGTGTGCGGGTCGCTGAGGGCCCGGCTCTCTTGCTCCCGTTCTTCGGCAAGTTGCTCGACGTAGGCATTGATCTCACCGTCCGTGATCGACGCGACGATCTTTGCCACGGCATCTTCGTATGTCTCGCCGGCCATGGGCTGGTACATCACCGACTGTCCGAGGGCGTAGAACGAGAGCATGGCTTGATACACGGCCGCCGCGTTCTGCTCCTTGCGGTTTTGGCTGGCGTAAAGGCAACCGCATCGCAGGGCCATCGCCTGCAATTGCTTCGCGTTGTGATCGTCGACCAACCGTGCGATGAGTTGATCGCGATCCCTTCGCAACCAACCAAAATCCTCCTGTAACCCTGCGGCAGTGACTCCCCCATCGGCCAACCGTTCTCGGAAGGCCTGGTGATCCTGCAACGAGTAGAGTGGTTTGTCGTTGACTGGCGGCCGTTCTGCCGCAGTTTCGGCCTGCGCGTGGCCAGACTCTGCCTCCGGCTCCGCAGGCGATGACCTGGGAGCCGACGCTGGCGCTGGCGGATGGTGACCGTCGTCAAAAGCGTCCGTTGCTGCGTAGCCCGACCCGCATTGGCAGATTCCGCCGGAGATGAGGGGTCGGTGTTGCCGGCATCGGTGTGTGATTCCGGTAGGATTTCTGTGTGATTCTCATCTGATGGGGTAGCCGGGCGCGATTCGCAGTCCTGCGGTTCCGAGGGGCTTTCGCCCTCGATACCAAGAGCGTCGGCCCTCTGCGGGGCCGCCTCTTCGGTGGGTTCGTCCAAGGCAAAATCGCCGTCGGGCGGCTCAGTCCCCTCTTCGTCGTGAGCGATCTCGTTAGGATGCCGGTCCGGCTCGTCGATCCGATTCGCGGGGACAGTCTCATTCAACCGTGCGGCAAGCTCGTCGCAGTATCGATCGGGGGGCAGGTCGCTGAACGTGCCCGGTGGTTCGATGTGCCAGTCGGGCTCACGCCCGTTGCGGAGGGCGTAATCGATGCCCTCGCGCAGTTCGTCAATGGCGTGCCAGAGGACCTGAACCTGGTCACGCAACTCGAACACTGCTTCGGCAAGTGCCTCGTTGGTGGTGCCTTGCTGGTCGAGTCCGGACATAGGCGGCGGAGGATGCCACAACCTGGGCGCGAGTGCAAGCGTCTCTGTCGGCCGTGGATTCATCGCCGCGAAACACGCCGCCCTCAGGGCCGTTCACATTGCCGTCTGCGCCCGCGCAAGCCGCGGGCCGACCGGTGCGAGCGGTTGGGCGTACCTTTGCCGGGAGAGATTCACAAGGGTTCGCAAGTTGGCGTCACTTAGGTAAGAGGCCGGCGGCTTGATCGTCTGCATCAAGAACGGGTCGCACGTCCTGCCCGCCACCATCAACGCGACGTACGCCTGGTACTTGGGTAAGTGGACGAAATCGGCCGGCGTCAGCGGGCCATGAAACTGCCCGGCCAGTATCTCGGCATCCTCACCGCCAAGGGCAAACGATATCGTCGTGCCCACGTTTCCCATCACGGCGTCGCGCAGGCCACGGTCCAATTGCCCGAGGTACTGATGGGCCAACGTGAGATTGAGCCGATACTTGCGAGCCTCGCTGAGGATCGTTTCAAAGCTCTCCGTGGCGTAGTTCTGAAACTCATCCACGTAGAGATAGAAATCGCGACGGTCCTCTTCCACAACGCCGGAGCGGCTCATGGCGGCCTGCTGTATCTTGGCCACCAACAGCCGCCCCAAGAGATCGGACGCATCCTCGCCGCAGTTCCCCTTGCTGAGGTTGACGATGAGGATCTTCCCCTCGTCCATCACCTGGCGAAGCCGAAGCTTGCTACGGCTTTGGCCGAGGATCGGTTGCAGCAGCGGGTTGCTCATCAACCCTCGTACTTTATTCTCGACCGGGCCCACGGCATCGCCTCGGTATCGCTTCGACCAGCCGGGAAACGTTTGCAGCCAGAAGTCGCGAACCACCTGGTTGCTCAAGCCCGCGGCAACGTACGTGCGGTACGCCTCATCTTCCAATAGACGCGGCAGGGAGAGCAGCGTCGCATCGGGGTCCTCGACCAAGGCGAGGAAGGCATTGCGAAAGATGTCCTCCATGCGGTAGCCGGCGTGGAACGCCTCGGCATACATCGTCTTGAATACGCCGAGCACGGCCGAGGCCAGCAGGGCCCGCTGCGTGGCGTCCAGGCCGCTGCCGTCGAGCGGGTTGAAGGCAACCGGATACGCCGTGTCCGCCGGATCGACCAGGACTACCTTGTGCCAGTATTTCTGGGGCACGCTTCGGGCAACCCGCTCCGCCAAATCGCCGTGAGGATCGATCAGCCCCACGCCGCGGCCGGCGTGGATGTCGGTCACGAGCATGTTCTCGATCAGGGTCGATTTTCCCATGCCGGTTTTCCCCAGCACGTACGCATGCCGTCGGCGATCGGCAGCGCAGATCCCAAACCGCTCCTGCCGGTCGCGGTACCGCACCCGCCCCAACGCAACCGTCCCCCTCTCTTGCGAGGGATTCGGTAAAGGCGCTGGCGGCTCCGGCCGGCGGCAATCACTAGCCGCCAGATTCTCGGCAGCCATATTCCGTGTCGGTGGGTGAAACAACGTGGCCAGCTCTTTGGCCGAGAGGAGAAAGGGCCGCTCCCGAACTGACGATGGAAGCCCTGTCGTACGCCGGCCTTTGGACCGCTGGAAGCTCGCCAGCCGTGGAATCGCCGTGGCGGAAACGACACCGCACAGTTCGTCGAGTTTTCGCTGGGCCTGCCAGTGATCCACCAGTGTACCGGCTACGGCGACGCGTAACGTCGTCGCATACAAGAAGCCGCCCAGCTTGTCGCTGGCGGCCGTCAATTCATCCTCCCGCTCATGCGAGCGGGTGGCCGAACTGGCCACATCATCGGTGGCCGAGGGTGACTCAAGTTGAGCGGCCCGTAGGCCCCACAGCCAAGTCACAAGGCGTACGATCCCCCAGCGGTGTGTGATCCCGCGAGCGTAGCGGCGGGATCGCTCCCGCTCAAAGCGGAAGTAGGGCCCGGCCAGCCGCTGAACCGCACGGCGGGCCTGCCGGCATCGCCACGGCGAGGCAGGATGAATGGATATCTCGATAAGAGGCTAAAGTCCGTCGGACTCTTCGCTGTTAAGGGCCTCGAAAATGGCCGTCAACGGATCGGAGAACTCCCGCTGCGGGTCGTCCTCATACTGGCTGTACCGCTTGATCGGAAACAGATCGGGACGCAGGGTGAGCCGGCGATGCCACACCACCTGATCGGCGGCTGGGGCGAGCAGCGGGCCCTCGACCGCCTTTAACTCGGCCGCCGGGTATTGCCCGTGAATCTGCTTCTCGACTGCTTTGCGGAACGCCTGGGGATGTTCCAGGTACAGCCCGACCTTCTTCCGGCGGCGTGCGTAGATCAGCTTGATGCTCTGGCGAGCCGTGTTGACGCCGTGAAGTGACGCAAACACCTGCTCCATGTACTGGGGGCCGCGCTCGTTATCGCGCGTGCAAGTCAGACGGGAGAGCATAGGAGCGGGAGTCTAGCACAACGGGCAAGTTCCGCCACACGAAAACACCCAAGGCAGCGTGCGCTGGTCTGGCCCGGGTGTGACGTGCCTGCCGTGGCCCGGTTCGCCGTTGCACTTCCTCGACGGCCATGGTAGCGAGCCGGAGGCCAACTACCGTGCCGAGGGAGATGGCTCCTATAGCGGTCTCGCAACGGAGATTGGCGGGGCCTGCCAGACAGGTGCGGCAGAGTACGCTTGGTCGGGAAGCGATGCAAGTAAGCGATCAGGCTTCGGTGGCAGCATGACCGCCGAAGGTGGGATCAACGGGACAAACCGACGGCGATGGTCAATGAACAAGGGCTGACACAAAGCGTCTTCTGTGGCGAGGAAGTCGTCCAGACAGACACCCAGATAGAGCGAGCGATTGTAGTTGCTCGTCTGTTGTGCAAATTGCGCCAAGATGTTCTCGACCCGGAGGCGGCTCTCGGTAGTCACCACGACGGTACGCGACGATTGCTCGGGATGCAGATTCTGGTAACCGTCATAGACCCGGTTGCACTTGGCCCACGTCTTGTCATACCCCACCTGCGTCGTCTGCCGTTTCGTACTGCGGTCCAGTTCCACTCGTTGCAGGAAGCGACGGCCGGCCGGGCTGACCAGATAGTATTGTCCGTCCGGCTGCACCGTCTCCTCGCCATAGCTGAGCGAGACGGTCCCCTCGGGGCGGTATTCCTCGATGCGAAAGCCGCAACAGTGGGCCACCAGCGTCAGGTGTGTAATGAATTGCGCCAGGGCGTAGGTGTGCTGGTGCCGGGCGTCGGAACGTTCGTAGAAGAACCGCTCGGTCGGCGGCCTGGCATACTCGTCGCCAAGCCAGGTGCGAAAACCCTTGAGCGTGAGTTGGTAGTAGAATTTTCCGCCGATGCGGGTCGACGTCTTGTACCGATGGTTCTGCACCCAACCGGCCTCGATGTGATCGGCCAAGCGGTGCTGCACGCGGCGAAGACTGTAAAACGGCTTATGCCATGTTTGGCTTACCGCCAACACTTGCTCGCTGGTGGCGGGTGTGCGAAAAAGAAACTCGGCAAGCCATTCATCACGTGGCTGACGCTCGATATTCCGACGCGGTTTTTTGCTTGCCATACGTCGGAAGCGAAGTGTAGCATGGGTCCCTTTTGTCTCGCATCCAATCCAACTTGCATCCACCCCGCAAAAACTCCGACTACTTCGATGTTGATAAAGTCGCCGCACAATCGGACGCTGCCCAGCGGGTGGCCCGGTACTTTGGCGTGAGCGAAGACGATATGCACCTGAAGGGCAAGGAGCTTCGCACCTGCTGCTTTCTCCAGTGTGGCAAGAAGAGTCCCACCGGAGACCGCGTGCTGGCGATCCAGGTGGCCCATGCGGCGAAGATCTGGAAATGCCACAGCTACGGTTGCGACAAACAGGGCAACCTCGTTTCCCTGGTGAGCTTGGCGATGGGCCACTCGGTCCGGCCCCGCGGCGAGGAATTCAAGGCCGTGCGGGACAAGATGCGAGAGATCTTCTCCGGCGAGGCCCCCGACAATCCGTCGGTGCCCGACTCCCCTGCTCCCACGGCAGAGACACAAGAGGGCGAACCGAAGCCTGAGTCAACTCCCCCGATGAACGTCCCCTTGGCCGAGCATCCGAACGAACGTGTCCGGGGCATTGCCGACCTGTACGAGAAGCTCACGCTGGATGTCAGCCAAATGCCTCCCCACGCCTCCCGCTATGTACGAGAGCGAAAATTCCTCACGCCCGAAGTGGCCGAGAAGTGGCAGATCGGCTATCTGCCAAGAGATACCGGCGGCGACAAGGCCGGCGGCACGATGCGGGGCAAGTTCGTGGTGCCCATCAAGAACCGCGACGGCCAGATCGTCGCCTACGCCGGTCGCGACACCGATTGGGAGCGAAAACACCAGGCCTGGATCGCCGGGAACCGCCAGGGCAAGAAACCCGCCAAGTGGACCTTCCCCAGTGGTTTTCATCGAGGGGTGGAACTATTCGGGCAGGAACGATTGACCGCCGAGGCCGTGGGCATCAAGCTCAAGGCCATTGGCCTGCCGGTCGTGGAAGGCCCGATGGACGTGATTAACCTCGCCGAAACGCTCAACGTCCCCTCGGCCGGCATCCTCTCCAACAATGCCACCAAACACCAAACGCAAGCGATTGCCCGCCTCGCCCACGAAGTGGCCGTCGGCCTAGCCACGATACTCTTAGACTGCGACGAAGAGGGCGACCGCGGAGCGGACGGCCTGACTGTGGAGTTGGCAAAACTGTGCCGCGTCCAGCGAGCCTGGGCAATGGACATGCACGACGGGCAGTTCGCCGGGATACAGCCGGAGAACCTCACGATAGACACCGGCGGGAAGTTCCTCCGGGACTTCCTTGCGAGAAGTGTGGAGACGGCATGACATCCTGCTGGAGTTACAGGACGAGGTGACAGGAAAACGGGAGGAGGTAGGAGCAGGTGGGTGCGGAGTTCGAGTGGCATGACGGACACGCCCGGCGTCACGGCGAAGGCGGAGATGAAACATTCCGGATCAACCGCCTGGAGGCTGCCCGCCCGCTACGACGGTGTTGGGTCGATGAAGCAGATCGTCAACCGCTTGGCGGGAACACAGTCTGGCCGTCTTCAAGGGATACTCTACAGGTTGTTAACGCACCCCGTACCGGTTGCTCGGGAGCACTCCAAGCCGAACTTCCGGACAGTCACTTCAGTGAAGCTCGTTCGCGGCGTGAGGGTTTTCCGACAAATGCGGACTCACAAGGCTTGGAATTCGACAAGTATGGATTTGACGAATCGAAGAACTAGCCGGCAACCTCGTCGATGTCTCTGAAGGCTAGGTCATCGTCACTCGCCTTCGGTTTGAGCGTTGTGAGTTTTCCGGCTTTGCGACGGGTGACCATCGCGGCGGAAATTACCATTGCTGGGACGATTCTTCCTGACCTACGGGCGAACTCATCCTGCAATTTCTTGGAGAGGTCGGCATCAAGCGAGAAATTGTCCGACGGGATTTGGAACTCCTCGTAGATAGCATCGATGTGCCGCCAATCGTCCTTGGTGAAAAGATGACTCGGCGTCTCTTGTTTGTCGCTAGTCTTCTTCCTGCCAAGTTTCACCCACTGCTTTTTCTTCCGCCGAGTCATCATGTAATGGAGCAGTTCTGGACCGATGTCGCTACGGCCGGTCAGGCTGTTGAATGTTTCGGTGAATTCATCAAGCTTGTCCGGCTGTCGAGGAAAATTGTCGGTCGTGATGTCAAACTGCTTGTACAGAATGCGGAGCAGATGGTCCTCCTCAGGCTTGAGTTGCAGTTTAGTACGCGTCATCCCAGACATATTCTAGGCCTCCTAAGGTTCGAGTAACGAAGTACTATCTCAATCGGATCGAATACGAAGAACCGGGGGTTCTTCCTCGTCTTGGTATTCCGTAGCTCTGCCGAGTCCCATGGCAGAGTTGATTCGCTGGCGGATCTCTTCGGGCCGAGCGCCTGCCAGTCCGGCAACCTCGCGGATCGACATGCGGCGTTCAAACAGAGCACTGTCGAGCAATTGCTCGAATCGAGTGGCCCTGTCGGGCCGCACAGTGCCCGGTTCATTGGTTCTCCATCCGCGGCGAGAAAACTCCATCCACAGTTTTTTGGCCGTGGCTCTGGTTATGTACCGTTGCTTTTCCGCCCGATAGACCATCGCAGCCAATGAGATGCCGTACATCTCTTTGAATTGCACTAGTCGAACCATCGATTGCCCAACGAAGGCTTCTTTGAGCTTGGCGTTGGGCAGCAGAAACACCGACGCAAACTCGAATGCCCGATTTTCGGATGCTTTGGTTTCCGAAGTCGGCTCTTTGTCGCAATCACCGAAAATCACATGAGCAAGTTCGTGGGCGGCGTTAAGTCTGGACCTCTCATTCGACACGTTGGGGTTGAGTACGACGGCTGGCTCGTTGCCAAACTTCGCAGCCAAGCCGTCAATGCGATATTCTGTAGCATGCTCAATCGTGCGAATCCCAAAACGGTCAAGTATATTGGTCACGCTGGGTATGGGGTCCGAAACACCATACTTGAGACACCGGCGAACTCGCTGAGCAAGCTCCGTCGGCGATTCATCGGCGTTCGCACGAAAATCTGCAAACTCTCCCTGGAGAGGGGCGCCAAGCCTATCTTCGATAGACACGTAGGCGTCAAGCCATCGCTGGACTTGGGCTTCGAATTGGTGGCGGTCCGCCACGCGAACACGGCTTGGTAGGTTGCGATACCTGATGGGGAGCGTTTCAGATTTGCGGGAGAGAATGATAGCAAAGCTGGCACTATGGATT
>CAZDHN010000079.1:0-13997 GCA_964505115.1 uncultured Planctomycetaceae bacterium | reverse complement strand
CGCGCCCTCACCCTAACCCTGGGCTGATGAAAAGTTAGGCGACTGGGTAAACTGGGGAATATTGGTATTGAAAGACTCCTACGCCAGTGACACCCGGCGAGTCGCTGTTTATGAAGAAGCTCGCCGCCGCCACGCACGGTTAGCAAGAAACACACATGAAGAACATTTTCATCAGCCCACCCTAACCCTCTCCCAAAGGGAGAGGGGACCCAGCGTCAAGCGCTTTCCGCAGCAGGGAATAGTTACGTACAACATTTGAGGTTCACATCATGAAGCGCGCCGCCTGGCTGACATTGCTGACTATCGCCACTGTTTTGGGTCTTGGGTATACGGCCGGTTTCTTCGGTCCTGATGTGGGTCTCCTTGCGGCACCGCCGCTCTCGCTCGAGGGGATGATGGACGAGAAGCTGCCCGAGGCGTCGAAGGACGCCGTTAAGGTGAAGGCCGACAATTTCGCCTGCTTCGTTTGCCACGGCAACTACAAGGTGGAATCGCTGGCGCTGACCCACGGCAAGGCGGACGTTGCTTGTGCGAAGTGCCACGGCCAGTCGCTCGATCACCGCAACGACGAGGACAACATCACCCCGCCCGACACTATGTACCCGGCCGAGAAGATCAACAAGTGTTGCCAGGAGTGTCACAAGGAGCACGACGCGCCGGCCCACGAAGTAATCGCCCGATGGCAGAAGCGTTGCCCCGACAAGGCCGACCCGGCCAAACTGGTCTGCACCGACTGTCATTTCCAGCACCGGCTCGATAAGCGCGTCGTCGTCTGGGACAAGCGGACGCGCAAGGTGCTCAAGCAGGTCGAGAAGAAGTAGATTAGGAACCGGTCGTACTCATCACGCTCCAGCGTGACGAGTACGGCCACCTGTTACAACAGATGCCGCGCTTTGATCTCCAAATAGCGGTTGACCAGCGGGGCGGTCATGTCGGCGGGGAAAACGTCCAGCGACAACACGCCCTTGGCGGTCAGGTCCTTTAGCGTCTGGTGTCGCCAGGTGAGGATATCGGCGGCGGCGGCGGCCGGCCAGAGTTCGTCCTCGCGCGGTTGCTCCACGTCGACCGCCTCGAACAATCGCCGGTCGCGGAGCATCACGCCAAGCGGCAGATGCCGGCCAACCAGACTGCTCAGGTATCGCTCGACCTGATGCGCGTTAACCTCGTCGATCACGTTGGTCACAAGCACCACCAAGGAACGCTTGCGGCAGTTCGAGGCCAGGTAGCGGAAAGCCCGATCGTAACGCGATTCCACCAGTTGCGGGAAGCGATTAAACGAGGCGTGCAGCAGCCGGTTCATTTGGTTCATGCCGCCTCGGGCGGGCACGAAGCCGTGTACCTCGTCGGAGAAGGCCATCAGCCCGACCGAGTCGCCCTGCCGCAAGGCGACGTAGGCGAGCATCAGCGTGGCGTTCAGCCCATGGTCCAGCAGGCTCAGCCCGGCCGATTCGTTGGTCATCATCCGGCCGCAATCCAACATGAAGATGATCCGCTGCGACTGGCTGGACTGGAAGTCCTTGACCGTCAGCTTTCGCCGCCGAGCGGTGCTTCGCCAGTCGATGTGCTTGTAGTTGTCGTCGACCGTGTAATCGCGGAGCCGCTCGAATTCGTGGTCTTGCCCGATCCGCCGCGTGCGACGCACGCCCAGCAGGTTCAGCCGATCGGTTCGGGCGAGCATGGCGTACTGGCCGAGTTGTTTCATGTCGGGATAGACGTGAATCAGCGTTTCGGCCGGATAGGCCAGCAACCGTCGCCAAAGCCCCAACCGGCTGCGCGCCGCCAGGTGAACCTGGCCGATAACGAACGCGCCGCGGCGCTTCGGCCGAAGCTCGTAACGCATCACCGCGCGCCCTTGACCCGTGAAGTGGTGGGTGAATTCGGCCGGCTGGGCGTTCAACTCGGGCGGCACGCCGTCGCGCACTCGAACCCGTCTCCAAAAAGCCCGTTCGACGTGATTTGAAACCGTTAGCCGAACTGGATGCAGTTTCCCGAGCGAGGCGATTCGGACCGCGCGACGCGTGACGGAAAACGCATCGCGACGCGGCAACGTGGCCAAATCGGCCAGCACCAGCCCGGCCAGCACCACATCGATCGCCAGCACCAACCACATAACACCCGGCGCGGCCAGCAGCCCGAACGCCGCAGCGCCCGGCACCAGCGCCAGGTAGACCATCGGCCGGCGCGGATATACCCGCTTAAACCGCGCCAACGCGCTAAGCGGCAGGAAAATGGCCGCCAGCTTCAGCAGTAATAGGGCCAGGGGGCTCACAGTCGGGGCACCTCCACCGAGCGAATCAGATCGGTAAGCAACTCGTCCACGTCGTGCCCCTCCACCTCCGCCTCGGCCGAGAGGATCACCCTATGCCGCAAGGCCGGCAGTGCCAGTTCCACCACGTCGTCGGGCACGGCGTAGTCGCGCCCGGAGAAGGCCGCCAGCGTGCGCGTGCCCTGCATCAGTGCCAGGCCCGCCCTGGTCGAAGCGCCCATGTGAAACTGCGGCCACTCGCGGGTCAGCCGTACCATCGTGTTGATGTAATCGAGCAGCTTCGGATCGATGAACACCTGAGCCAATCGCCGCGCCATGTCGAGGATTTCCTCGGGACCGGTAACCGTGTCCAACTCGGCCAGACGCTGGTCCAACTCGACCTGCGTGCTGTGCATCGTGAGGATTTCGGCTTCCTGTTCGGCACTCGGATAGTTGACCAGCAGCTTGAACATGAAGCGATCCAACTGGGCCTCCGGCAGGTTGTAGGTCCCCTCGGCCTCGATCGGGTTCTGCGTGGCAACCACCAGAAACGGACGCTTGATCCGGTGGCTGGTCCGCTCGACCGTCACTCGGTACTCCTGCATGATCTCCAGCAAGGCCGCGTGCGTTTTGGCCGGCGACCGGTTGATCTCGTCGGCCAGCAACAGTTGCGTGAAGACCGGGCCGGGCCGGAATTTGAACTCCTGCATCTTCATGTCGAAGATGGGCGAGCCGGTGATGTCCGAAGGCATCAGGTCGGCGGTGAACTGGATTCGGCCGAATTGGCACCCCAGCACGCGACCCAGCGTTCGCACGAACAGTGTCTTACCCAACCCGGGCACGCTCTCGATCAAAACGTGACCGCCCGAATACAAGGCAACCAGAGCACCCAACACCAATTCGTCCTGGCCGACGAAAATCTTGCTAATCTCGGCCGTGATCCGATCGAACAGCAATCTGGTCGGCGAGGTGGGAGCGTCGACCACCTCCTCGATCTCGGCCCCAGCGGCGTCGAAATCAGTTTCATTCGACGAATCTTGCGGGGTAGGGTCTTCTTGAAACGAAAATTCTGGCATGATGGGCGCCTTGTTTGTTCGATCAGCTTGGTCGTTTGTCGATATTTGTAGTACTCGTCACGCTCCGCGTGACGAAACTCCATCACGCGGAGCGTGATGAGTACGTGCGGCTGGCTACTCGTTCGGCTTGGTGGTTTGTCGATAGTGTAACAGTCTTGTCCTTGCGTGCGAGCGGTCGCGGGTGCGGGCCAGTAGCTCGGCCAGTGCGTTGATGTGCTTGCCGAAGTCGGCCCTGCCCTCTGGTTCCAGCTCGCGCGGCCGGCCGAAGATCGGAAAACGCCAGAAACAGAAGATTATCCCGGCCATTGCCAGGTGCAGCAGGATCCAGTTCGTCGGCCAGATGTTGAATATCCTCAAACCGCTGGGCATGCTGGCCGTGGGGTCTTCATCACGGATAGTCGGTCCGCCGGACCGGCTTTCCAGAAACACGACCGTCTGCTTCGGCGGCCCCAGCTCGTCGACCAACTTGCCGGCCAACTTGCGGTGCTCGTGATTCACCAACGGCAGGTTTAGCAGGAACGAACCGTTGGCCACCACCAGCAATTGGCTTTCGTCCCACTCCTCCCGGCTGACGAGCATGTCGCCGTTGGAGGCCAGCAACTCCTCGGCGTCAGCCGACGGGGTTAGGCTGCCGTTAAGCGACACTTCCAGCCCGGCCGGCTTGATCCCCTCCAGCCAACGCCGCTGGCCTTGAAGGGAGGTGACCTTGCGAGGATTGCTCTTGCCATCGACGGTGAACCAGCCGCAATCTTCATCGCTGGGTATTTCGTTTCGTGCCACATTGAAGTCGGACTTGTCACTGGCGGCTCGGCTGAAAACTGCCGCCTTCTGGTCGGCGGGCGCGTTCGGCCTGACGTGGTCCCAATACCAGCCGGCCGAGTCGAAGTCGCGACCCACGTATATCAGCGTTCGATCGGGCGCGGAGAAGAGCCAGTCTTCCAGCCACTCGCGAACCTCTTCCGACGGCGGCTTGAAGTCGTCGGGGAACCAGACGATGCAATCCGCCCGCTCCAGCCGGGGCGAGAGTAAGTACCAGGAGAAGACTCGGTGCCCGGCCGCCTCGAACATCTTCCCCAACACGGCCGTGCCGTTGACACTTTTTTCGCCGCCCGGCCCCCTGCGTCGGCCATAGTCCGTCTCGATATCCTGGCCGCATCCGACCGCCGCCAGGCATACGCAAAGAAGCATGGCTCGTTTCAATAGGGTGCCACTGCTGGCTCGTCCAGCAGTGCGAAGCATAACCCCCGAGAAAACACTGCTGGGCAAGCCAGCAGTGCCACCCGGCAAGCCAGCAGTGCCACCCGGCAAGCCAGCAGTGGCACCCGGATTGCCTCTCGCTATTCTAGCTGACCTTGCGTTCATCCGGCTCGCTCCGCGACGAGTGTCTCGAATTGTTCCAGCCGGGTCCAGCACCATTCGAAGCGTTCGCGGCCGATTACCCGGTTGCCGAAGAAGAAGTCCTCGAAGGTAACCATTGTTCGCTCCAGCAGAGATTGAATCGCCCCCTGTCGGCTGATCTCGCGAAGATACTGCCGATTGGTCTTTCCCCGAGTCAGCCGGATCATTTGATGCTGGTCCAGTTTGACCAGTTGATAGCTGAACAGGTACTTGATCGCGTCGCCGTAGTTTGCCTGCCGGTAGTAACGCCGGGCTTCGGCCAGCAGGTCGAGATTGGCCGCCTTGATGGGAAACGGCAGCGACTCGATCCGCTCGCGCTGGTCGGCCTCGCTTGGGCCGCCGATTTTCGCGGTCGTTACCGACCCGCCACGCCTTCCGGACAAGTACGCCCGAACAAGCAAGAATATCACCAACCCAAGCAGCACCGCGATTAGTATCCAGGCGATCCACTCCATCAGCGAGCCGGGCCACGAGAGCCAGCTCCAATCGAGCCAATCCCAATCCCAGGGTTCGTAGATGTCGACCCGTCGAACGGCGTCGGAATCCGAGTCGTACCAGGGGTATTCTCTCCACCACCACTGGTCCAGCGCCTCACGGCCGGCGACGACCGACTGCTCGGAATCGGTCGCCCCGAGCATCGAGAAGCTCAATATGACCGGGAGGATCGTCATGTTGACCCCATCATCTGTTTGGTCAGCCGGGAGCGCTCGGCTCGCATTGCCAATTCAACCTCCCAGCCCTCGCGGCCAATCCGCAAGTCGAGGTAGCCGAGGAAGCGGACGACGCAGAAATAGCCGACCAGCAGCCATAAGGTCAGCGGGAAGTAGACCGAAAACATCGATTCCGACCATTCCCACTCGGCGAGAAACATACCGGTGACGATCCAAATCGAACACCAAATCGACCCGAAAAGCAAGCCGCCCACCGCCAGCGAACCGAGCCATCGAACGAACAGGGTGTCCCACTGCCGGGAATGCAGTGCCTGGCAGCGGCGCCACGTCGAGATTCGTCGCGCGGTCTTCGCGCGCAGCGGATTGCGCTCCAGCAACAGTATCTCGTTCAAGTACGGCCAGACCACAAATAGCAAGAGACACGTAACAATCGGCAACATCAGCAAGCCTCGCAGTATAACCTGATAGATTATCAGTTGCGGCAGCGATTTTGCATAGTCCCGGGCGATTGCGCGGGGTTCCGGCCGACCTACAAACAGCGCCTTTCCCAAGTAGATGGTTGCCGGAGCCGTTGCCAGCGGAATCTGCCAGATTACCAGCAGTGTCATAAGCCAGATGTACGTGGCCGGGTAGCCGAGTTCGAAGTCGGCCTCCAGCCAGCCGACCAGGAGCCAGGCATTCAGCAGGGCCATTGGGACTATTCCGACCGCCAGCGCCAGCCCGAGCGGACCGGCATGCGCGCGAATCACCTTCAGCGCCAAGTCGAGTATATCGACAAAGCTTCGCTGACGGATCGCGATGCGGTTTTGGTCCAATTGCGGCATCAGCGGCCTCGTGGGTAACCGAGTATGACGAAGTAGAACATCAACATGCCGGCCGACACGACGGCCACCGCGGCCTTGACCCAATAGGGCGCGGCCGACGGCGAGAGAAAGCCCTCGATCAGCGCGGCCAGCAGGAACATGACCATGGCGGCGCCCATGGTGGGCATGGCCTCGCCCGCCGCGCTACGCAGCGAGGCCGCCCGCGTCAGGCCGTGCGTATCGACCAGCGAGAAGCCGAGCCTCATTCCGGCCGCGGCCGAGAGCACGATGGCGGTCAGTTCAAACGGTCCGTGCGCGGTGACGAAGTGGAAGAAGTTGTCGCCCTGCGGCACGGTAGCCATGTGTCCGAAGACGGCCCCCAGGAAGGCCGCGTTGAAGACCGTCTCGAACAGGCCGCCTACTCCGAACAAGAGCCCGAAGGCGAAGCAGCGCAGCCCGATGGTCGTGTTGTGCGACTGGTAGAAGCCGGCCATAAGCCCGTTGATGTCGGTGTTGCGGCCGGAGATCGGCTCGGCGAAGTTATCTTCCATTTGGGCCATCATGTCCTTGGTGATTATCGTCTCGGCGAAGCCCGGGGTGAAGTACGCCAAACCGGCAGCCAGCAGAAACACACCCCAGAAGATACAGGTGGCCAATCTCAGGCAGTTATCGGAGAAGAGCCGCCGGGGCACGTCGACCAGCAACTGTCTGGCCCAGCTCGAGACGTTGAAACTACGGCTACGATACAACTGGTTGTGTGCCCGACCCACGAGTTGGTGCAGGTAATGCACCGTGCCGACCGGCAACTGGTAGGAGTCGGCCAAGGCCAAGTCGGCACAGGCCGCCCGATACAGTACCGAGAACCGCGCGACCGACGGCGCCTTGAAGGCGTGTCGCGACCGTTTCTCCAGAAGCGCGCAGAGCCGTTCCAGCTCACGCCAGTTCGATCGCCGCGATTCCAGGAGTTCGGATACTTTCATGGGGTGTTGTTACTTGTGGTTGTTGTTGGCATGCGCTCCCGACGTTTCGCTGCGCTCAACATCGGGCGTTTGTGCGCAATCCCGACGTTTACTACTGTCAAACGCCCGGGGATGAGCGAGGCGAATCCCTGGGAGTTCCCAAACCAGCATCTTCACTTCCCCTTCTTTTCCCATTCCTTGCACCAAACCCAGGCCTCCGGGGCATGATTCATAATATATCGCAGTACATTGTGCCAATGCCTCTCGTCGCGGACGGCCAGCGGATGGCAGCCCGCCTGCCACAAACGGCCGGGAATCCGATCTCGCACCTTGTGCGAGGAAACCTTCTTCACTCGGCCCACCATCAGCTTCAATCCTTCGGCGGCACAGTCGACCGCGACATGCACATGCCACCAGTCAACCGAGATAACGAACACTTCCACGCCTTCCTTGTCAAATTGCTCGAGGCATTGCCAACCAACGATCTCTTGCAGCTCGGCCGGTATACTCACGGGCGGCTTTTTTAGGCTGGCCATTGCATGGGCGTGAAGCCCCGTGTACTTCCCCGGCGCGGGCGGGTTCTTGTAATCTCCCGTCACATGCTCGCGGTGCCCACGCGTGCGGAACCCCCGAGGATCGCCCGGTAGCCAACTGCCGTAGGTGCCCCAGTTAATGTGATAACGCATGTCAACCTTCAACTACTTGAAACGGCGAGCCGCTGCGGGTGTCCGGTTCGTCGTCGCGGTCGGTGATGAAAGTGCGGTGGTACAGGCCGCAAAGCAAAAGGTCGAGGTTCGTGCCGCGCGGCAGGTTGAATCGCTGCCGCAACGGTTCGCCCAGGTGTTGGGCAATCTCCATTCGCCGGCCGGGGGGCACCAGTTGACGTCGGGTAACGTAGGCGGCCAGCGTCCGGGCCAACGAGCGGCCGGCCTGAAAGTTGGCCGGTATCTGGCCGGCAAGCGCAATCGCGCCCGGATTGTTCACCCGCACCACGCCCCGCAGCCAATTCCGCTCCTCGATGACTACCATCGTTCCGCAAGTCAGATCACCCAGTCGGGCGAACCGATCGTTCATCATGGCCGTCACCAGGCCTACCAGATAGAAGAAGGCCGGCTGGGCGTCTACCGCTCTAAGTATGTTCCGCAGCACGGCCTGCGTGGCATCGATCGGCTGGCCGTCGACCGAGAGCACGCGGATTTGCATCATTCGCTTGCCGGGCGTCTGGCCGTTCCAGAATGCCTCGAACATGCCGCCGTAAAACCAGGAGAGAAGGAACCAGAGGACCAAGCCAAGTCCGGCCCCTATCCCCCAGAATCCGGCCACGCCGAAAATAAGCATCAACAGTAGCGATACGCCGACGCTAACCGCCACCCTTATCACCAAGTCGATCAGGTAGGCCGGCAAGCGGCGAAACGGACCGGCCACGCGGTACTGGACCGCAATGTTCTCGGGCGTGACGATCTCGATGCTGGTGTCGAGTTGCGAATTCCTGGAAACCATACCACCCATTATTGGCCACGAACGACCGTCAATCAAGTGGGGGGAGCCAGACCTGAAGAATGTAGGGCAAATGTACTCATCACGCTCCGCGTGATGCGATTCCCTCACGCGGAGCGTGAGGAGTACGCCTATGGAAACGTAAGCCGCAGAACGTAGGCTTCCCACTTCCGCTGGAACTCGGCCATGTCACGGCCGCCCAAAACGCCCTTGAGCGTATTATACCCGCTGGGGTCTTTCTTCTGGGCAGCATGGAAGGCGTGGTAGAACTTCCGCAGCAGACGGTGTTCCTGCAACCAGTAGCACAAGTATCGAGCCTGGCCGTAGTTGGTGCCCTTATCCTCGTTGTAAAACTCCCGGTCGCTGGTCGCGCAGAGCGTCGCGAACGACGGGACTTGCTTCCGGCGGATCGCCTTCTGTAGCCCGGATAACCGCCAGTTGGTCAGGCCCACGATCCGTCCGCCCCGTTCGGCCGACTGCTCATAGAGCGAGCCGAGCCCTTCGTTCAGCCAGGCGGGGCAGTCGGGAAAGTTGGCCTCCACAAACGGATGAACGATCTCGTGAACCAGCGTGCCGCCGCCGGTCGATATGTTCATCACCAGCGCCTGATCGGCGTGGGAGTAGTATCCGAAGGGCGTGTCCGGCTTGCAGCGAAAGATCGCCTTGGCGTGCTTCTCGTAACTGTTCTTGTCTTTGAATAGCCAGATGTCGAGTATCTCGATGGGGTCCTGCTTGAAGTAGGCTTTTTTGAGATGGTCGACCGCCCATTTGACCGTCCCCGTCGCTCGACGCCGCACCATGGCCGGCGATTCGTCGCCGATCACCACGAACGGCGGTTGAACCACGATCGTGAAACCCTCCCGCGGAACCTTCTCCCGCTTGAGCTGCGCGACGTGCTGGGCGAAATCGGCCTCGGTGAAGCTGGACTTAGGGAAGCCGGACTTAGGGAAGCCGGACTTAGGGAAGCCGGTCGGTTGGGCCGCCAAACCGCGGCCGGGAAGAAACGCCAGGAGCGTTAGCGCAAACAGCGCAGTCCGATAGACTTGCATGGTTCGGTTGCCTCGTCCGAGTTCCTGTCGGATTGTCAACGGCGGGTTTCAACCCGCGCGTGTTGGGCTCGTCAGCCTAATGCACTATAACAAATCCACGGCCGATGACCCCCATTTGGACGTAACCGCACGCCGAAAAGTTCCTGCGGTTGGCCGGCGCCGGGCAGAACTGCGTTATACACCGGCCTGATTCGAGCCTAATACAGATAAGTGGCCGATGGCAGAGTGTAGCAAATAACCACAAATCCTTTCACACAAAGGGGTAACGCAATGATCCGCCGCTATTTTGTAGCAGAAGTGTTGATGCTGGGACTCTGTATGACTGGGGGGTATGCGCAGGCTACGGAAGACTCATCCCCCAATAAAACGCCGACGAAAACGTCGCGAGCTTGGACCTTCGAAGAGGCCATGCGGCAGTTGGCCCTGCATCCCAACGATACCTACCTGCAATATACCGCCTTGCAGCTTGCCGACTCGAAGGAGCAGAAGGAGCAGATCGGCCGAGCCATCCAGCAGCTATTCCGGCGTCGCGGCCGGGCGAGGGACGGACGCCGTGTCGACCTGTTCTCGATGTTCACCGGCGCCCTGGCCGTGCAGGAGAGCCTGCAACTCGACACGATGCGGCCCGACTTGCGACCCGACGGCGCTGAGGAAACGGCCAAGGAAACGCTCAAGCAGACCGCGAAGGATACAGTCAAGGTTGCCGATCTGGTTGGCCCGACGATTAAGAGCCATCCGTGGGGCAAAATGCTGGCCGCCCAACTGGTATCCGGCAAGCAGCCCGACGTCTCACCGCTCGCAATGTGCGCGCCCGAGGACCAGTACTTCGTCACCTTCCATTCCATCGACAAGCTGCTGGAGGCGACCGAGTTGGGCGATCTGTGGGGCGCGCATCTGTTTACGCAGGCCGCCCGATCGGCCAAGACACAGAAGACCAGCCGCCGGATCAAGAGCCAGTTGGCTGTCCATACTGACCCGCTTTCGCGCCCGTTCTACGACATGGTGGTCCAGCAGATCGCCCTGACCGGCAGCGACCTCTACTTCCGCGAAGGCAGCGACGTGACCATGCTCTTCCTCTTGAAGCAGCCCGACGTTTTCAAACTCCGCATGGACGGGTTCCTGGCGGAGGCCGAAAAGTCGCGACCCGACGCCGAGCGGAGCTCGGGCCGAGTGGCGGGTGTCGAGTATGTGTGCGTGCGAACACCCGACCGAGCCGTTTGCGCCTACTCGGCATACCCCAAGCCGAACGTCCACGTGCGAAGCAACTCGAAGCCAGCCTTGCGTCGGGCGATCGAGGCGGTCACCGGCCGGACAGCCGACGGCGACCGGGTGAAGCGGCTCGGCGAATCGACCGAGTTCAAGTACATCCGCACGCTGATGCCCCGCGGCGCTGAAGAGGAAGACGGGTTCGTTTACCTCTCCGACCCGTTCATCCGACGATTGGTCGGGCCGCAACTGAAGCTGGCCGAGCGGCGGCGGATGCTCTGCTACAACCACCTGCGGATGATCGGCCACGCGGCCATGCTCTACCGCACCCAGTACGGCACAAATGCCAAGTCGTTAAAGCAGTTGGCCGACGGTGGCTGCGCGCCGGGCGAGTTCGGCGAAGGCAGGCTCCGCTGCCCCTGCGGCGGCAAGTACGAACTGTCGGCCGACGGGACCCAGGGTGTCTGCTCGCATCACGGCCATGCCCAAGGCCTCACGCCCTGCCTGGAGATCCCCCTGGCCAAGATCAGCAAGCCCGAGGCCGAAGAGTACAAGACGTTCCTCGACCGCTACAAGCAGTACTGGCGAACTTACTTCGACCCGATCGCCATCCGCCTGCGGCTGGACAAGAGGCAGTATCGGGCCGAGACGATCATACTGCCGCTGCTAGACAACTCGGTCTACTCGGGCATGGCCATGACGTTGGGAGGCGAACCGGAACCGCTCGACGCACTGCCGGTGCCCCAGCGGAACATCTTCAGCATGGCCGTGAAGCTCGATAAGAAGAAGCTGCTCGAGTCGAAGCAGGGCCGCATTTTGCCATCGATGCTTCGTGAACTCAAGCTACCCAAAGACGAAGCCCAACGGTTCGAGGCCGCCCTGCACGAACTGCTCACCCGGGGCGTCGGGAACCAGGTCGGCATGCATGTGTACGACGCCTCGCCAATGTTCGACTTCAACCTGACCGGCTTCCTGGGCGACATGATGGGCCGGTTCCGTGGAGTTGGCGGTGGCATGAGCGACGAGATGCTGCCCATCTCCTTCCTGCTCACCTCGCTCAACAGCCCGGTCTACATTGCCGTGCCGGTTGAAGACGCCCAAATTGTCGACCGGTTCCTCAATCAATTGGACACGCTGCTGGCCACGACCGCCCGAAGGCCCACGCGGCCCGGTTGGTTCCGCGTGGACTACGATTTCTACCGAGTTCCGCTGGATAGTAGCGACGATCGGGTCCGCTGCTACAGCGTGCGGTTTGGACCAATCAAGTGGCGGCTTTTCTTCGCCCGACTTGGCGACGGGCTGTACATCGCCAGCAAGCGGTTCATTTTGGACGACCTGGCCGCCGCGACGAAGGACAAGCGTCTCGACTCGGGCCCGACCGCCCACGCCATGGTCCGCGTGCGACCGGAGTACTGGAACCAGATGTTGCCCGACTTGCGTCTGGGTTGGGCCGAAAGCAGTCGGCAGGCCTGCCTGAACAACCTGGGGTCGTTGTCGAACGTTGCCCGGGCGATGAACTCCGGCGGCGGAGACGCCGTGAAGGCGGCGGATATCCACCGGCGTGCCGACGAGTTGCACGCGGTCCATTTCTTCTGTCCCGACGGCGGTCGCTACCAGCTTTCGCCCGACGGCCGGCGGATCGTTTGCAGTCTACACGGCTCGGCGTCGGCCCCGCGCCAGCTTGCCGCCCCGTCGAAAACTAGCCCGGCGGGCCGGCTGATGAACGACTTCTCCGGCCTGACCGCCTCGCTCACCTTCCTGGAAGACGGCCTGCACGCCGTGGTGACGGTCGATCGGAAGTAGCCGGGTTGTCATCAAACGCCTTCGATTGACATCGCGATTCCCATGCCGCCGCCCACGCAAAGGCTGGCCAACGCGCGACGGTGCCGGCCTTGCGATATCTGCCGGGCCAGATGCACGACGAGTCGGGCGCCGCTGGCGCCGATAGGGTGGCCCAGGGCGATGGCGCCGCCGTCGGGGTTGACGCGGTCCGGATCGAGCGACAGTTCCTTGATACAAGCCAGTGCCTGGACGGCGAACGCTTCGTTTAGCTCGATCGTGTCGAAGTCGTCCACACTGAGTTTATGCTGCTCGCACAGGCGCCGCGTGGCGTGGACGGGCCCCAGTCCGAAGAGGTCCGGCTCGCAGCCCACGCTGGCGTAAGGTCCGATCAGGGCCAGCGGTTGCCAGCCCTCTTGCTCGGCTGTCTCCAGGCTGCACACGACCAGCATGGCCGCCCCGTCGTTCACGCCCGATGCGTTGCCTGCCGTCACCGTGCCGTCGGCTTTGAAGGCCGGACGCAGCGAGGCGAGTTTCTCCAGCGTTGTATCGGGCCGGGGATGCTCGTCCCGGTCGAGTTCATCCAGCGGCACGAGTTCGTCCTCGTATCGGCCTTCGGAATACGCCCGGGCCGTGTTTTGCTGACTACGCAGCGCGAACTCATCCTGGGCCGTCCGATCCAGGTCGAATCGCTCGGCCAGCTGTTCGGCCGCCAGCCCCATGTGCTTGTCGGCGAACGAATCGACCAGCCCGTCGCGAAGCACCGAGTCGATCAGCCGTCCGTCGCCCAGGCGATACCCGGTCCGGGCCTTGTCGAGCAGGTAAGGAGCGCTGGACATCGACTCGGTTCCGCCGCAGAGCACGACCCGAGCTTGCCCTAGCAGTATCTCCTGTGCCGCTAGCACAACCGCTTGCATGCCCGAGGCACACATCATGTTCAGCGTCATGGCCGGCCGGTCGATGGGAACACCCAACCCGATGCCGATTTGCCGGGCGATGTTCATGCCCGAGCCGGCGCCGATTACGTTGCCTATCACCACTCGGTCGACCTGTTCGGGACCAATGCCTTCCAGTGCGGCGGCACCGGCCGCAATAGCCAGTTCGACGGCCGACCGCCGGCCAAGCGCGCCCATCAGCCGTCCCTGGGGAGTTCGCCGCGCGGCGACAATGCAAACCTGCGTCATGACGTCTATCCTCATCCTCTAGTGGTTTGACACATATTGTTTGATGGGTGATTGCAGGGTGCCACTGGGCTCCCAAAAATGTGGAGATATGTGGAATCCATTATTACGCTGGTTTTGTTTCGCGCTTTTA